>JAEZRL010000105.1 GCA_023440945.1 Bacteroidota bacterium | reverse complement strand
CAGCACGATGGCAGGTATTTATATTCATATTCCTTTTTGCAAAAAAGCTTGCCATTACTGTAATTTTCATTTTTCTACTTCAACGAGATATATCAACGAAATGGTACAGGCAATTTGTACCGAAACGGAATTAAGAAGAGATTATATTTCAGAGCCAGTTGAAACCATTTATTTTGGAGGAGGAACCCCGTCCGTTTTATCTGCGATTCAGCTTCAAAATATTTTGAAGAGTGTACATGATTTTTACGAGATAAAAGAAGATGCAGAAATTACTTTAGAAGCAAATCCGGATGATATCAGTATTGAAAAATTAACTGCGTGGAAAAATGCAGGAATCAATCGCTTAAGCATCGGCATACAATCTTTTTTTGATGAAGACTTACAATGGATGAACCGTGCTCACGATGCAGTACAGGCAAAACAAAGCATAATGCTGGCGCAAGAAACAGGATTTAGTAATCTTACGATTGATCTTATTTATGGAACGCCAACTTTATCCGATGAAAAATGGAGCCAGAATGTTGAGCAGGCAATTGAATTAAACATTCCACATCTTTCCTGTTACGCTTTAACCGTTGAACCAAAAACGGCTTTGGATAAACTGATACAACAACATAAACTGCAAAATGTAGATGCTGAAAAACAAAGCCGACACTTTGAATTATTAATGCAATGGATGAACGAAGCAGGTTATGAACATTATGAAATATCAAACTTTGCAAAACCTTTTAAGCGAAGCAAACACAACAGCAGTTACTGGCAGGGAAAAGATTATATAGGACTTGGCCCTTCCGCGCATTCTTATAATGGAAACAGTCGCCAGTGGAATATTACCAACAATGCTTTATATATAAAAAGCTTAGAGCAAAAAATAGTTCCTTTTGAAAAAGAAGAATTAACTATTGTACAGCAGTTGAATGAATATATTATGACGAGCCTAAGAACGATGGAAGGCTTATCATTGAATTATATTGTTGCGAGTTGGAATAAAGAAATGGCTGATGCACTATGCCGCGATGCACAACAATGGATAAAACAGGGGAAGATGGTAAGCCGAAATGATTCGCTTGTTTTAACGAATGAAGGAAAGCTTTTTGCAGATGGTATTGCAGCAGAATTGTTCAGATAATTCATTATTGTTTTTCTGATCAATAAAGAACAGAACGTACAAGTGAGTGACACAACAAAAGCAACATAGCAGCAGTTGCGCTTGCTTCATAAAAATAGCACACTCGGGTAAATGTGCTGATATAATACAAGTAATTATAGCATAATTTAAAAAGTGTTTTAAAGCCGCATCATCTGTTGCCTGAAAACACAAATTATCTTATCTTTCGAGCTTTACAAGTTTGCACTTTTACAGAAGAGAAAGATAAAATAAAAGAGATATGTTTAACATTACTTAGCTTATGGAACACCTACCAAAATTAATAGAAGATCTGGCTCTAATATTGATAACAGGCGCCATTACAACTTTAATATTTCGTGCAATTAAACAACCGCTTGTATTAGGCTATATAATAGCTGGATTTTTAGTAGGACCACACTTATTTATAACACCAACAGTTGCTGATACTGAAAACATAGAAACCTGGGCAGAGATAGGTGTTATTTTTCTTCTCTTTAGTCTCGGTTTGGAATTTAGTTTTAAAAAATTAATGCGGGTAGGAGGATCGGCTTCTATCACTGCATTTGTGGAAATAATTTTTATAACTATAGCCGGATATTTTGTTGGTCGATGGATGGGTTGGTCGGTTATGGATAGCTTGTTTTTGGGTGGTATGCTTGCAAGTTCTTCAACGACCATAATCATCCGGGCTTTTGAAGAATTAAATGTTAAAGCAAAACAATATGCAAGAATAGTTTTTGGTGTATTGGTAGTAGAAGATATAGTTGTTATCTTATTAATGGTTTTGCTTTCTACGATGGCCGTAACGCAGCAATTTGAAGGACTCGAATTGTTGATGACTGTAATAAAACTTTTATTCTTTCTTGCTCTTTGGTTTATAACAGGCATTTTTTTACTGCCTACTTTATTGAAGAAAACTAAAAAGTTGCTTGATGAAGAAACGTTGCTTATTCTTTCGATAGGGCTTTGTCTTGGAATGGTTATTCTCGCAACGAAAGTTGGGTTTTCAGCAGAATTGGGTGCATTTATTATGGGTTCCATAATGGCTGAAACAACATCTGCTGAAAAAATAGAGCATATTATAAAACCGGTAAGAGATCTTTTCGGCGCCGTATTCTTTGTATCTGTCGGTATGCTTATTGATCCTGCTACAATAATTGAATACAAATGGCCTGTGTTATGGGTTACATTGCTCACTTTGTTTGGAAAACTTTTTAGCACAACCTTGGGCGCATTGTTATCAGGCCAACCTTTAAAGCAATCTGTGCAGGTGGGAATGAGTATGGCACAGATAGGAGAGTTTGCTTTTATTGTTGCAACATTGGGATTAAGTCTTGGAGTAATAAGTAATTTTCTTTTCCCCGTAGCAGTCGGTGCATCCGCGATAACAACTTTTACTACACCTTACATGATAAAATCGTCGGAGAAGTTGTATAGTTATCTGGTAAAAGTTCTTCCAAAAAAATGGGTTGATTCACTCAATAGATATTCGAGCAGTACACAAACCATACAAGCCGAAAGTCACTGGAAAGTAACGCTAAAATCTTATGCAAGCATTGCTGCGATCAATGGTATTATTATCGTTGCACTATTAATGGTTTCAGTAAATTTTTTACTGCCCTTACTAAAACAGCTTATTACAAATGAACTTATTGCAAGTATTATTTGTCTTGTTATATCGCTTGGCGCCGCATCTCCTTTTATTCTTGCTTTCATGAAGAAAAAGCCTGATAAAAAAGCGTACAAGGAATTATGGCTTAACAGTAAATACAATCGTGGGCCGTTAGTGATGTTAGAGATTGTAAGAATATTTATCGGATTGTTGCTTATCTGGTTTTGGATAAGCAGGTTATTGCCAGTGCGTATTTCTGTACTTATAGTGATCCCTGTTATCGTTGTATTGTATTTCATTTTTGCTAAACGAATACAAACTTTTTATCAGCGAATCGAAGGAAGCTTTCTTGTAAATCTGAATGCAAGGGAAATTGCAGCGGCAAATGAAGCAAATGGTTCCGGTGATATCCAGCAAAAGAATGGAACGCTGGAGTCAAATTTAATACCCTGGTCTGCACATATAATTGACATGGTAGTTAACCAGCATGCCAAATACATTGGTGAAACATTACAACAACTTGCATGGCGTGAACTTTACGGTGTCAACATTGCTTACATAAAACGTGGTGAACAGTTGATACTTGCACCTAACCGCCATGATAAACTTTTTCCGTATGATCATGTTGGGATTATTGCAACAGACGATCAACTGCAAATATTCAAACCTGTTTTTGATGCAGCAGATATAACTGAACAAAATCAGCTTCATCCGGAGGATATTGAACTGCAGAAAATAGTAGTTGATGAATTTTCAAAGCTGAAGGGGCTTTCAATAAGGGAATCAAAGATCAGGGAAAGAACAAATGGTTTAGTAATTGGCGTTGAAAGAAAAAATCAACGCATCTTAAATCCTGATTCTACTATGACCTTTGAATGGGGCGATATTGTATGGATAGTAGGTGACAGGAAGAAGATACAAAAGCTGACCATTACTGAAGGAAAATGATTAGAAATAATTTTTTTAATACCAATAAAAGAAAGTGAAAAGCCGTGTTCTCTGAATCTCTTAATACAAAAGGACGTTATTGTTTCATATTCGCCTTAAACACTCTTATAAAGTTGCCTCCTAATATCTTTTGAATATCTTTTTCAGAATAACCTCTTTTCACCAATTCTTTTGCAATAAGCGGCATATCTGTTACATCATTCAATTGTTGCGTAGAAGAAGGAATGCCATCAAAATCGCTGCCGAGACCCACATGATCAACACCTGCTAACTTAACTATATAATCAATGTGGTCAATTAAAAGCGAAAGCGGTGGACGCATTGCTTCTGCTTCGCTTTTGTATTTACTATAAAGATTGCCGTTTGCTTCGTCAATATTCATATTTAAAGCAAGCAGCGAATCTCTTTCTGCTTTATGTTTTGCAAGAAAGGCTTTATTGCGTTTATTGTAATTGCTATCGACAAAACCGGAGAAAAAATTTACATCAATAACACCTCCGTTTTTCGCAACTGCTTTTATTTGATCGTCTTTCAAATTGCGTGGAACCGGGTTAAGCGCATAAGCATCACTATGCGAAACAAGCACCGGCTTTGTTGTAGTATTAATAGCATCCCAAAATGTTTTTTCGCCTACGTGACTTAGATCAACCATCATCCCTAGTTCATTCATTCGTTTTACTACCTGGCGGCCAAAGTCATTTAACCCTTTTGGCTGCTGCAAAGAGCTGTCCCGTGATTCATCAGAAGCAGATGTTGCCCAGGATGTAGAATTATTCCATGTTAACGTCATATAACGGGCACCACGTTTATAAAGACTGTCTAAATAATCAAGATTATCTTCTATCATGTGGCCGCCTTCTACGCCCATCATTGCGGCAAGTTTGCGTTGTTTAATAGCCTGTTTCAATTGTTCCGGATTGGTAACGATCATCATTTTATCCGGATGGCGGTTAACGATAGCATATAAAGTATCTATTTCTGTATTAGCTCTTGTAAAGGCTGTACCTTTTCCAAAACTTTCATCACAAAAAACAGAAAACACCTGTACATCAATTCCTGATCTTAATATTCTTTGCAAATCTGTTTGCACAGACAGGCCTTCAATATTCATTTTATTTCGCAAGTCATCATCAAAAGCATAATGCTTTTCCACTGCAGAACTTAGAAAATCGTTATGCGTATCTACAACAATAGCACCTTTATAAATTTTCATATACTCCTGTGCCTGTATTTGTGTTAAAGCGAACGCAAACAACAGCACTGTAACAATTCTTACAGATAATAACATAGCAAGCTTTTTAAAGATCAATTAATTAATCCCATGTAGGATTCTCATCTTCTTCCTGTTGTTTCTTATAAACTCTTTTTGAAACAACAATACTCAACTGATATAATAAAAACAGCGGTGTAAACACGATCAATTGGCTTATCCAGTCGGGGCTTGGTGTAATGATGGCAGCGACAAATAATATTACAACGATAGCATATTTTCTTGATGAACGTAAAAACTGCG
>JAEZRL010000038.1 GCA_023440945.1 Bacteroidota bacterium | reverse complement strand
ATCAGGCTTTATGGTTTGAACATTAAACGTGAAAGTTGAAATTTTATCAGGCACGTCCATCACTTTACCCAAACTGAACTTCACTGTATAAAGCGCATCCGGCTTAAGATCTTTCGAAGGTTTCAATTCAATCGTTCTTGCTTCCGTCCAGTAAGCTTTGCCATCCACACCGGGTGAAAGATCAAAGAGTTGTTCTTTCACTGCTTCATTCAGCGTATGTGTAACCATGGCATCCGCAGCAAGTTTTATACGAATAGTATTTCTCTTCGAGATAACACCCGATGTATATGCCTCGATGTATTTACTAAAAGCAGGATCAACTTCTTCAATCTTCTTTTTGCTTGCACATCCAAAAAAGCAGCATGTAAAAACAGCAAGCACCGTTGCCTGAAGCAGTTGTTTTGATATCAACATAATCTGTAAGTTGAATTGAAATGCATAATACAAAAAGAAAGTTAAGCAATATATATTGCGTCGTAACAAGATGTTATCTTATTAATAAGCGAAAGTGTTTTTGAGGGGACGGACTGCATTGCTACTATTAAACTTTTCTTGTGTCACTCACTTGTACGTTCTGTTCACTATGCAGCAAAAGCAAGCCGTTTAAGAAATATCATCAGTTGTGAAAGTATAAAAACTGTCTGACACCTGCTCCTTCACTTGTACATTCTGTTTATTATGCAGCAAAGGAAACTGTTTTAGAAATACGCATTAGTTGTAAAATTATAAAAGGAGGTGCCTGATTCAATCCTGCTGCCGCAAACCACCATTAAGATTGCCTTGTTCGCACCCGTTGTGTAACCATTGTACGCAATATGTTTGTGCATTAATTTTATTATTCACCTTCAAAGAAAACCACTATGGCAAAAGTTTCCATCTACCTCAACTTTATGGGCAACACAGAAGAAGCGTTCAATTTTTACAAATCCGTTTTTAAAACCGATTACGCCAGCCCGATGATGTACCTGAAAGATGTACCTCCTCCTCCCGGTAAACAATGGAGCGAACAGGAGGCAAAGAGCGTTATGCATGTAAGCCTTCCCATCTTAGGCGGCACCGTGATAATGGGAACGGATATGCTCGAATCAATGGGACATAAATTGGTTATCGGCAACAATACAACCATCAATCTTGAAACAGACAGCCGGGAAGAAGCAGACAGGTTGTTCCAGGCTTTGTCCGAAGGGGGCAGCGATACAGCACCGATGAGGGATGAGTTCTGGGGCTATTGGGGTTGCTGTCTCGACCGCTTTGGCATCCGGTGGATGTTCAATTATTCTGAAAACAACAACTGATCGAGGTTTTATTCTTATCCAACTTTCTTTCCCGCAATGTCTCTTCTCATGGCTGTATCAGCCGGGCAGGGACATTGCGGTTTCCGCAATGTTATAAAGTAAACATCATCTCGGTTCCCGCAATGTCCCTGCCTGCACTCATAGCTTATAAGGAGACATTTCGGATAAGGGAAAGAATGTTATCAACACCGTTAAGGATTGTAATATTAGTTGGCAAAACAATACCACCAATACGGCAAATGCTTCTGTTTCATTTGTAAAAAAAGGAGACAGTTACGAAGCTGTTATCAATGTTATTAGTGCAACAGGAAAACCGGTGGTTACAAATGAAAAACTGGTATTTAAAAAAGCAGAAGGTGTAGGTAACGAAATTGCCTTAAGAATGTTCGGTAAAGGTGGCGGATTGGTATATAATCAAGGGTCACTTGATTGATAGAGAAAATGATAAGAGTGTTTGTGAAGAATACCAATTGCAGCAAAATATTAGTGGTAAGTGTTATTGTTTGTCCACCATGTAATTTAGTTCCGTTACACCTGAAGTAAATTGTCGGGTAGTTACCAGGTTTAGTTTTATTTTCTCTTTAATATCTGCAAACAATGGAATGCCTCGTCCAAGAATAATTGGATTAACAAATAGCCAATATCCATCAATTAAGTTCAGTTGTATAAGTGAGTGTGTCGCTGTAGGACTGCCAAAAAGCAGGATCTCTTTACTATCACCATTGCTATATTTTATTTCATTTATTTTGTCCGGAAGGTTATCACTGATAATTTTTGTGTTAGTAAGATCTGCGTCTTTTATTGTTTTTGATAAAACAATTTTCTGCGCATTCTTATACCACTTTGTATGTTCGATATCATGTTTGCTCGCATTGGGCTGATCGCCAGCGGTTGGCCAGTAACCTTCCATCATCTGGTAAGTTACTCGTCCATATAAGGCAGTGTCGGTTTCGCTTATGCGCTTACCGATATAATCAAAAATTTCTTCATCCACTTTAATCCAGTCCATTTCTCCGTTCGGCCCTGCTACAAAACCATCAAGGGATAGGTGCATGAACGAAACTATTTTTCTCATATAGTTCTATTGTTTTGTTGTGATCATGCTGGCAGTATTGTTCGGTAACGCAAAGTGGCACAATTGCCCGGCTTGCCAACCTGTTCTGGCAATACAGAAGTAAAATAAAAAGAAGAAACAAGATAATAATAACGATGAAATTGGGTTGGCAACATTTAGAAATTACCAACCCTTTTCTCCTTGTTTTATACAAAATATTTTGTCACTCCTGGTGTTGCTGCCGCATACATGCCATTAGAATCAGGCTGTACGGGTGGCATTGCATCAAACGAAAATGTTTTAGGCATTATATCAATATTTGAATTTATGGCCTTATCCCATTCAATTACCTGTCCGGAATAAGTAGCCATACGACCTAAAATAGATGTCATAGTGCTTTTGGCACCACGTTCCGCATCCCAGAATTTAAATTCGCCTTTTGCTACGGCATCGAACAATTCATCATGTTCATTCTGGTATGGCTGATTTTCTTTGCTTTTATCAAACTGATAAATAACCTTGCCTTTGTTATCTGTTATGTTTGCTGCATCGCAAAATACTTTTCCTTTTGTGCCAATCAGTAGTTCGTCTACTTTGCTCATCGTATTTTTTTGATGCCGACACTGACTATTTAGAATTGTTCCGTCAGCATAATGGAATTCAACAAAATGATGATCGAATATTTCGCCGTAATCTTTACCAACTCTTACTTCTCTTCCGCCCATGCCCTGTGCTTTTACCGGATAAGCGTTCTTTGCCCAGTTAATTACATCTAAATTGTGAATATGCTGCTCTGTAATATGGTCACCGCAAAGCCAAACAAAATAATACCAGTTACGCATCTGGTATTCCATTTCGCTTTGACCGGGTTTACGTGGATGAACCCAAACGCCATCATTATTCCACCATGCCTGCGCAGATGTTATATCACCAATTGCACCATCCTGCACACGTTTCATCAATTCACGATAAGATGTTTGATAACGGCGCTGCAAGCCAACTACTACATTTCTTTTTTGAGCCTTAGCTTTTTCAGCAGCAGCCAAAACCTTTTGTATTCCTGCAGGATCTGTTGCTACAGGCTTTTCCATAAATACATGCTTGTTTTGCCTTATCGCTTCTTCAAAATGAATAGGCCTGAAACCCGGCGGAGTGGCAAGAATTACTACATCTGCTAAAGCAATTGCATTTTTATAGGCATCAAATCCAATAAACTTATTCTCTTCTTTCACCTGCACACGGTCTTTTTTATCTTCCAGCGCCTCAAGAATATTGTTATAGCTATTGTCGAGTCTGTCTTTGAACGCATCGGCCATAGCAACCAGTTGTACATTTTGTTTTGTGCTTAAAGCTTGTGTAGCAGCACCCGTTCCACGCCCACCGCAGCCGATCAGCGCAATTTTTATCACATCTGAAGCGCCTGAAAAATAATTAGCGCCTGAAATAAGTGGAGCTGCCATCAATCCACCTGCAATGAGCGAAGTATTTCTTAAAAATTCTCTTCTGCCGGTTTGTTTTTGGTTTACATCGTTAGTCATTTTATTGAATTTATTTTAATGAAAGAAGTTGCGTAAAAAATTGTTCTGCCTCTTCGGGTGAAGGTTGTTTAACAGGTCGAACAATACGAAATCCGATGAAAGGTGCATCAGCATTCCACCATTTGCTTTTTGGAATTTGCGGATCACGTGCATTCCATTTAAGATCAGATTTTATTCTTGCCGAACACTGAAGCTTATTCGCCTCATCCCTGAACGTTCCACCTTTTAAAGTGATAGGATGTTTAGTTGTTGGCTTTATCCATGGATTATCCGTATCAGCTTTTATTTCTTCAAAATAATTTTCTTTATACTGGTCTAAAGTCCATTCGGCCACATTTCCCAGCATATCGTAAAGACCCCATGCATTAGGCTTTTTTTGTTTAACCTTGTGGTATTTGTTATCGCTGTTTGCAGCATACCACGCATAATCGCTTAACTGTTTTTCATCATCACCAAAAAAATATTTTGTTTCAGACCCTGCACGTGCAGCATATTCCCATTCAGATTCTGTTGGAAGGCGATAAAAAACACCTGTTTTTTCATATAGCCATTTGCAATACATCAGAGCGGCATACTGACTCATACTATTGGCCGGAAAACCACCTGCTTTACCCATGCCTAAAGTAAAATCAACATAAGGCGGACTTGGTCTTGTAATAGCATCAGGCTTTGGCTCTTTATCCGCCTGCTCATCCGCAAACAAAATATATTCATCGTAAGTAACTTCATGTTCTCCCATCCAGAAAGAATCAACTGAAACTTTCGCACCTGCATCAGCTTTATTTCCCATAACAAAATCGCCACCTGCAACCGGCATCATTTTAAAAGAAACAGTTGTTCCTTGTATGGTTTGTTCATAAGGTGCGAAAGAAGTATCGTTGACAGGGTGAAATAACAAACTGAAAAATAAAACAAAGCAATTAGCAATCATCTGCGGAACTTTAATATTATCTAAGAAAATCTATAGCAAATAACAAACGTCAAAATGACGATTATTTCAAAAATAATAAGTTTTGAAAAGAATCGAACTTTTCTTTACTATTTTACCGTTTTTATTTTCGGT
>JAEZRL010000025.1 GCA_023440945.1 Bacteroidota bacterium | reverse complement strand
GGACAAGGCTGGAAGGTTAGTCCAAGTGTTGTTATAAAATCAAAAACAACTTTTACTATTGCTGAAATTGAAGGACCTGGTGCTATTCAGCATATTTGGATGACGCCAACGGGTAACTGGCGTTATTCTATTCTTCGCATTTATTGGGATAATGAAACAACGCCTTCGGTAGAAGCACCTGTTGGAGATTTCTTTTGCATGGGCTGGGGAAAATATGCGCCGTTACAATCGTTAGCTGTTGCAGTAAACCCAGGCAGTGCATTCAATTGTTACTGGCCAATGCCTTTCAGAAAAAAATGCCGGATAACGATGGAAAATATTGATGATAGAGACATGGTTTTATATTACCAGGTGGATTATGCTTTAACAGAAGTTCCAAATGATGCAGCTTATTTTCATGCCCAGTTCAGAAGGGTAAATCCATTACCTTATAAAACCGATTATGTGTTGGTTGATAGCATTGTTGGCAAAGGTCAGTATGTAGGAACATATCTTGCCTGGGGCGTTCACAACAATGGATGGTGGGGCGAAGGCGAAATAAAATTCTTTATGGATGGAGATACAAAATTCCCAACCATAAACGGCACAGGTACGGAAGATTATATTTGCGGCTCGTATGATTTCGATACTGACCATAGAATACCTATGAATAATGATGAAAGAAATTATACTGAATTTTCAACTCCTTATTCGGGTTTACACCAGGTAATTCACGGCGATGGACATTACAATGTAATGCAGCGTTTTGGCATGTATCGCTGGCATATTACCGATCCGATCCGCTTTGAAAAGAATTTAAAAGTTACGATCCAGGCATTGGGATGGAGAGGTGATGGAAGATATCTTCCTTTGCAGGATGATATTGCTTCCGTAGTTTACTGGTACCAAACTGAACCACACGCTACTTTCCCAACTTTACCTGCAAAAGATTTTCTTGAAGTGAGGTAAGAAACCACGTGCTGGTTTTTATATTACAGGTTTGGTAGCATTATTTTCTGCTCACCAAACCTGTATTGTTTATATGCAGTTTTCTTTCTTGTTGCAAATAATTCATCACTTCCCATAATTTATCTTTTTGTACACGCTTTAGCTTCGGAAGCAATTCTTTTACAGAAATACCTTCCTGCGGAATATTGCTGAATATTTGTTGTGCGATAGCATTGAATTCTTCGGTTGATAAATGGATATTTTTTTCATGAAGACAATTATCACAAATTCCGCATGGCTTTATTTTTTCATCACCAAAATAAGAGCTAATAAACCAGCTTCGGCATTTGTGTTTAAGATGCAGGTATTGCATCATTACTTTAACTCTTTGTTCAATTTGTTGTTTTCTTTTTAGATAAGCTTCATGATCAATACGAAGAAAATTTGCCGGCGCACGGTTCAATAAAAAATGAACCTGCGGTGTTTCTTTTTGTGGCAAATATTCTATTAAACCAAAAGATGCAAGTTGCCGTAATTGTTCTTTTACCTGAGCATCTGTTGTGCGTATAAGTTTTGCTATTTGTTTCTCAAAAACAGAAACACGGTTATCAAAAATGCCTTCGTAGGTTCTTAATAAACATTTGATAACAGGTTCAAATAAGGCGTGGCTTCTTTCAAAATCATACAAAATATTTTTATCCGTTTTAAAACATACCTGTGCAGGAAGAAAAATGTTTTCAGTAAAACTAAGATGACCTTCCTGCTCCAACACTTTCAAAACATTCATCACTAAATGTGGATTTAGCTGAAAGTTTTTGATGAATTCATTCAGATCAAAATCATAATAAATATCTTCTCCCGTGCCAATTGGAATTTGTAAATAACCTGCTAGAGCCTGGTACACTTTACGAATATCCTGCATACCGGGAAAACGAATGTCGGAAAGGCTTTCAAGCTCCAGTATGTTTTGATCCTGGTAAAGCAAGACCGCGTAGGCTCTTTTACCATCTCTTCCTGCACGTCCTGCTTCCTGGTAATAATTTTCCAGGCAATCAGGAACATCATAATGAATAACAGTTCGCACATTTGGTTTATCAATGCCCATTCCAAATGCATTAGTGCAAACAATCACTCTTGTTTCATCGTTTATCCAATCAATTTGTTTTTTACTTCTTTCTTCCTGCGTTAAGCCTGCGTGATAAAAATCTGCACTAATATTTTCAAATAAGAGAAGTTGCGCAACTTCCTTTGTCTGCCTCCTGTTCCTGCAATAAACAATACCGCTGCCGTTAACATTCTTTAATATTTCTATCGTTTTATTGATCTTGCTGTCAACTTTAAAAACGCTGTAAGAAAGATTCGGCCTTTCATACGATTGCCTAAATACTTTATAATTTTTAAACCGTAAATTTTCAATAATATCCTGTTGCACCAAAGGCGTTGCAGATGCAGTTAGTGCAAGCACCGGAACATCAGGCAATTCATCTCTTAAATTGACTATTCGCAGGTAAGGCGGACGAAAATCATATCCCCACTGTGAAATACAATGTGCTTCATCCACAGCAATAAGATTAACAGGTAACGCAGAAATATATTCTTTAAAAAGATTCGTTTCAAGCCTCTCAGGTGAGAGATACAAAAACTTGTGATTGCCGTAAGTTGCAAGCTGTAAAGCTTTCTTCACCTCAAAAAAAGTCATTCCACTGTGAATAGCTAATGCCAGAATGTTCTTTTTTTCAAGATTCGCCACTTGGTCTTTCATCAATGCAATAAGCGGTGTTATAACAAGGCAAATTCCTTCCTTTAACATTGAAGGGACTTGGTAACAAACTGATTTTCCACCGCCTGTTGGAAGCAATGCCAATGTATCTTTTCCTTCCAAAACAGATTGAATAATTTCTTCCTGATTTGGACGAAAAGAACTATGCTGCCAATATTGCTCTAATATTTCCCGTGCAGTTTTCACACCTTATTGTTTAAGTAAAAATAACAGGCAAGGAGGGATGTGTGAAGTAAATTTTTTTGGGAATAAGAAACAGAAAGGGTTGACAACATGTGAAGGTTGTTAACCCTAAATCTAATCAGTTAACATCAATCAATTTATTCACCCGGCCAATAAGTTCATCAATATCGAAAGGTTTTGGCAGAAAGCCATCTGCAGGACACTTACTCATAATTTCTTCTGCATTGGAATGTGCAGAAACCATGAGCACAGGAATTGTTTGAGTAGGAGGATAAGCTTTAAGATTAATGCACACATCCGTACCATCAGCAACGCCAAGAAATACATCCAATAGAATAATATCGGGTTGAAAACTTTCTATGTCTTCTAAAAGGCGATGAATATCCGGTTTTGTATGAACATCAAATCCACTGTATCGGAAGATAAGGCTCATACTCTCAAGTATATCAGGATCATCATCTATAACAAGAACTTTCTTCATCCGATAATTTTTGCAATTTTAAAGGTTAGATGTAACCTCGCATTTTTTTATTTGCTTTTGCACCAAGCATTTGTAATGCTCGGCTTCATAGGTATATTTAATTCCTATTCCTTGATTTTTCTAAATTTTTATGTTTATAGGTAAACAGATGCCACTATTTAAAATCAGCATCTGTTAAACCTGAGTTTATAGTTATGTTTTGCACAGTAAGATCGAAATCATACTGGCCCTGGTCTTCATGCATTTTAAAAGGAAACTTGATTCCTTTCACATCCTGGTAGTCTGAAAAATCCACTGTACTTGTAACACCGGGAGCCATAGGAGAACCTTGTGTTTCTCTTATTTTATAACCGGTGTTAACATCATAATAATAAGTAAAATCAAGACCTGAAGCAGTTGAATATTTTACTACATACGCATCTTTGCCGTTAATGGTTTGCACACCTGCTAATTCAGCTCTGCTACTTTGTAAAACATTTAATTCAGGAACTACGCCTTCCATTTCTGTAAGCGATTTTTTTGCTTCATCATTCAAAGGAACAGGATTGCCCATTTGATTCATTTTAACGCTATCGCCATTAATAACGATCTTCATCGGAACCATGTTCATTGAAGGCAATGCAATTTCTGATAAAAAATTATCTGGTTGTTTGTATTTTCTTGTCAACACAATATCTGCTCCTTGTATAGAACCTTTCGCTATCATCGAATAATCTTTTATTTTTTTCACATTATCAGCTCCGCCAATTGCATCAATATATTTGCTTAAAACGGTTGTTACAGTAACGCCTTGTGGTGCAGGTTTCAAAGAAGCGGCATTATTTCCTTTCAAGCTGTTATTATCAGGATTGATATCAGGCATTTGGTGCAAAGGATCAATCACCACATTTTTGATCTTTGCAGCAGCCTCATGTTTGAAAGTCCACGTATTGCCTTTTTGCCACACTTCAACAGGAAGTTTGACCGTATCAGTATGTCCGTTTTCTAATTCGATAGCGATTATAACAGGCATCGCCATTGAATCAAGATTTTGTATGGTGATAAGCGCACCTTTTGAAGGATCTGACTCATCTACGTATTTTACTTCTTTTACTGCCTGGTCCAGTTTCCAGTTGTTTAAAATCCATCCACGCCAGAACCACGCTAAATCTTCTCCGCCAACATTTTCCATTGTTCTGAAGAAATCCCAGGGAGTTGGATGTTTGAAAGCCCAACGGTTGATATAAGTACGGAAAGCCGCATCAAATCTTTCCTGTCCTAAAACAAAATTGCGCAACATGTGCAGGGCTTCAGCCGGTTTTGCATAAGCTGCTACCCCAAGATTTCTCGCTTGTGTAACATCAGGAACCGTCATAAGTGCTTCTGAACTAGGACTGAAATAGTACTTCGCTGATCTTTGATAATCTGATGGCTTATAATATTCGCCATTGTTAAAGTTTTTCGTAGCAATGTCATTGATGAAGGTATTAAAGCCTTCATCCATCCAGGGATATTTTCGTTCGTTTGAACCAACGATCATCGGGAACCAGTTATGGCCAAACTCATGATCAGTTACACCCCAAAGCCCGCCTCTTTTGCTGCGGTAAGAGCAGAATACTATTCCAGGATATTCCATACCGCCTACAATGCCTGCGACGTTTGTTGCAACAGGATAAGTGTACTCATACCATTGCTTAGAATTAAATTCAATAGATTTTTTTACATATTCTGTAGATCTTCCCCACGCACTGTCTCCTGCGCTTTCAACAGGATAAACAGATTGCGCCAAGGCTTTTTTCCCGCTTGGCATATTCATGCGTGCTGCATCCCATATAAAAGCTTTTGATGCTGCCCAGGCCACATCTCTTGTTTGATCGCATTTGAAATGCCAGGTAAGTGTTGCTTTTGATGATTGAGGTTTTGCATTTGCAGCTTCTTCCGCAGTACGAATCATCACGGTATTATCGCTTTGCTGTGCTTGCGCTAACCTGCTTAATTGTGTTTGTGTTAATACATCCTTCGCATTTTCTAATGAACCTGAACCAACGATTATTAGATTAGAAGGAGCTGTGATGGTATAATCAATATTGCCATATTCAAGATAAAATTCTCCGGCACCGAGATAAGGCAAAGTATTCCAGCCTAAAACATCATCATACACACACATGCGTGGATACCATTGAGCTACTTCATATATCCAACCATTCTTTGTGTTCAAACGGCCCATTCTGTCCGTACCGTATTCAGGTATTTTGAATGAATAATTGACCGTTAACTGGATAGTTCCTCCGTTTGCTTTTACAGCATTTGTAAGATTTACCTTCATCCTTGTATCATCAACCAGATAATCAGCTTTTGAAGATTTTCCGTTTTGTGTTACAGATACAGATTGCAAAACGTTACCCTCTGTGAAGCTTTTGTTTGCCCACCTTCCACCTGTTACTGCGCTAGTTGCTTCTGCTCTTGAATCTTCTCTATAAATATTCTGATCCAACTGAAGCCACAAAAAGTTTAACTCGTCAGGACTGTTGTTGGTATAACTGATAACCACAGTTCCTGTAACGGAATGCTGTGTTGTATCAAGCGTAACATTTATTTTATAATCAGCCCTGTTTTGCCAGTATTTTGGTCCAGGCTGACCACCGGCACTTCTATATTCATTTCCATTTTGAGGATAGAACAAAGGACTGAACAATGCATGCTGATCATAATTTGAACTGGATTCTGTTTGCGATTGAGCATAATTGGCAAGCAGCACTAAAGCAAATACAACGAACAAAAGCTTTCTCATGTTTTTGTTTAAATTGATTTCAAAAAAATCGGGAAACTATAAAAGGTGGACAAAAGTAAGTACAAAAAGGTAATCATGTGTTTTAAACACAAATGCATCCTTTTAGCAATAGCGTACTTCAGTTGCCGTTTAAAATTTTTCACTTATTGCAGAATCAGATAATAACACCTTCTTTATAACGTTAACTTCCTTTTATAAAAATAATTCTGCCAAAAGGCAGCATTACAATATTTTGCGGCATCTGTATTTGAAAACGCGAAGAATATTTACCGTTGACGGAGCAAGAACTAATTAAAGGTTGCATAAAGAAAAATGCCCTTTGCCAGCGAACACTTTTTGAGATGTATGCGGGCAAGATGATGACTGTTTGCCTTAGGTATGCAAATGATCACCAGGAAGCGGAAGACATGCTGCAGGAGGCTTTTATAAAAATATTCTCGCATATTGAACAATTTAAATTCGAAGGTTCCTTCGAAGGATGGATAAGAAGAATTGTGGTTAACACGTCATTGAAAATGTTGCAGAAAAAAAGGATCAGTTTTCTCGAGATAAATGAACGTACTGAATCTTATGAAACAATAGATAGTTATGGCGCTTCGAGACTGAATGCGGAAGAACTGATGAAACTCATAAATACTTTACCAACCGGTTATCGCAATGTTTTTAACCTGAATATTATTGAAGGCTACAGCCATGATGAAATTGCTGAGATGTTAAATATCCAGGCAAGCACCAGCCGCAGCCAGTTGGTAAAAGCAAGAAAAATGTTACAGGAAAAAATAAAACATCGTGAAAAAATTGCAGTATGAGTGAAAAAGAGTTTGATAGGATATTCAGGGAGAAACTGGAGAATCACTCTTCACCGGTTCCTGATGATATGTGGCAGCGCATACATGCTGAAAAAGATAAAGACAGAAAAGTCTTCATTCTCCCTTCATGGATGCTTGTTGCGGCGGTGCTGATAATTATTGCAACAGTTTGGGTTGTGATTGAGAATAAAAGTAGTTCAGTTAATCCCCAGCAATTAAACGCTGCAAATAATAAAACAGAGCAATCAAACAAACAGGAAAAACAAAGTAAAAGCTCTTCATCCGATACCAATGAGATAACTGAAAAAACACAAATGGCGGATAAAACTAAATCAGAAAAAAACATTCAACCCCCAGAAAGAGTTGGCAATAAGAATACTTCTTCTGTTATTTCATCAAACGATAATCATCAAAAACAAAAGTTTATTGAAGAAAATTATACTCCTCTTTACAATAATTCTATTGAACCTGAAAAAGAGAATGCTGTAAATAAGACTGAAGATAATCATCAGCAAAAAGAAATTGCTAAAAACAATAACGAAACAAATGTTATTGACAAGGGGGATAAACCTGCAAAAGATTTTTTTGAGAATAAACAGGCAATTTCAGAAGCAGCACAGGTAAATAAACAAGCTAACAAATCTGACAAGAAAGATGAAGGTGATGTTTTAATTGCAGAAGTTTTCTTTTCTCCCGAACTGGCTTTGCGATCAACCTCTGCTAATTATAATTCCAATACATCCGTCAATCTTGCTTATACCGAACAAAAAAAAGCGGTAGAATCTGAACGTTTCTCTTTTTCTTTTGGTTTTAATTTAAGTAAAAAGATTACTAAACATTTATCGCTGAAAACAGGTATTCATTATACGCAGGTTAATCAAAAATTTACTTACAATCCCGGTGCTAATCGTTATGTATCTGTTGTTGACAACCGTGATGCCACCGATTCGTATGGCAACTTGTTAAGTCCGGCTGACACGATGAATATCCTTGCTTATAATCCTAAAAAAATTCCTGCAGGCAATTCAATAAAAGCCATCAGTATTCCTTTGCTTTTTAGTTATGAAACAGGTGGACATAATTTCAATTTTGCTTTTACTGCAGGGCCGGTTTTCAATATCTACAATATGTTTAGTGGTAAAACATTAGATCCTTATACTTATACAGCGATTGATATTAATTCGCATAACATTTACAAGCATAATACCGGGCTTGGGTTATATGCCGGCGTGAGCGCTATGAAACACATCAGCAACAATATACAATTATATGCTGAACCACACTTACAATACAATTTAGGGCAGATAACAAAACCATCAGCGCCATTCAAGCAAAAAATTCATACAACAGGTGTTTCATTTGGGCTGAGGTATAATTTTAGTAAGTAGTATGAGATTTAGCGTGAAATGTCAGAAGTGAAAGGTGAAAATCTGACATCTGCCGTTTCACTTCTCACTAGTAGGATATGAAGTTATATAATGCAGTAATTTAATTTTTAAAAGTAAATTGCTGCCTTATAAATAAGGCCATGAATAACTTCTATACTCTTCTCCAACGAAATTTCTTTTTTGTTTTAATGATTTTGATTGCATCGTCCTGCACAGAATCTTCAAAAGCTACAATTAATGCAACAGATACTTCTGCAAATGGATACCAACTTGTTTGGTCAGATGAATTTGATGGCAATGCAGTTGACACTTCAAGTTGGAATTTTGAGATAGGCGGCGAGGGCTGGGGCAATCATGAACAGGAATATTATCAGCCTGCAAATGCAACTTTAGCCAATGGCAATCTTGTTATAACAGGAAAGAAAGAAGATGTTGGATCGAATCATTACACCTCTACAAGAATGACCACAAAAGGCAAGCGTGAGTTTCAATATGGAAAAATAGAAGCACGTATAAAAATTCCTGTGGGTCAAGGTTTCTGGCCGGCTTTCTGGATGCTTGGTTCAAACATTAGTGCTGTTGGCTGGCCTAAAAGCGGCGAGATAGATATTATGGAACACATCAACACCGACAGTTTGATGTATGGCACTTTGCATTGGGATAATAATGGCCATGTACAAAGCGGCGACACACTTACTTCAACGCCTTCTGATTATCATATCTACGGGATTGAATGGGATAGTTCAGCCATACGCTGGTATATTGATGGTGAACAATTTCACGAAGTAAATATTCATAACGGCGCAAACAGCACCACTGAATTTCATCAGCCATTTTTTCTTTTATTGAATCTTGCTTTAGGCGGCGATTGGCCCGGCCAAACAATTGATGACAGCAAATTACCTACAAAAATGTTTGTGGATTATGTGCGGGTTTACCAGAAAAAGTGAGGCTTAACGGTTTTTCCATCATTTTTCCCGCTTAACCTACTTCGGAAACACCCACTTCCAACTTAAGAGTACCCCCTCCCATTTCGGGAGGAAGCTCGAGCAGGCAAAAGCCTCGAAGAGCAGTTTTTGAACCTTAGAATAGTAGTAAAAAGGCTCAACCAGCAATGCCGTATATTAGGAAGGCGGTAACAAAAATAAATATATATTCATTCCTTACTTTGCAATATGCTTACAAAAATTCAGCAACAACATAAGTTTTCAGAGATATACAACAGCCTGAATGATCAGCAGAAGCTTGCTGTTGATACTATTGAAGGGCCGGTTATGGTAATTGCAGGACCGGGAACAGGAAAGACACAGATATTAAGCGCAAGAATTGGAAAAATTCTATTGGAAACAGATACATTACCTGAAAATATTTTATGCCTTACTTATACAGATGCAGGCGTGGTGGCAATGCGTAAACGGTTGCTTGGTTTTATCGGCGCTGATGCTTACAAAGTAAACCTTTATACGTTTCATGCTTTTTGTAATGATGTTATCCAGGAAAACTTATCGCTGTTTGAAAAAACATCTTTAGACCCAATCTCGGAGCTTGAAAAAATCGAACTGTACAAACAGTTGATTGATGCATTTCCTAAAAATCATCCTTTAAAGCGGTATCGCGGTGATGTGTATTACGAAGTTAAAAATCTACAGCCTCTGTTTAGCATAATGAAACGGGAAGGCTGGTCGCCGGCTTTTATAAACGAACGTATTGATGCATATATTAAGGATCTGCCTAATCGTACAGAATATATTGCCAAACGAGCTACAGGTCAATTTAAAAAAGGCCAGACAAGAACGGATAAGATTGAAGAAGAAACAGAACGAATGGAAAGACTTCGTGCAGCAGTTAACGAGTTTGATAATTTTCAGCAACTGATGCGCAAAAAGAACCGTTATGATTTTGATGATATGATTAACTGGGTTATCAAAGCGTTTGAAGAAAACAAAGCTTTGCTTAACCGTTACCAGGAACAATTTTTATACATTATTGTTGACGAATACCAGGATACAAGTGGAACCCAAAACCGCCTGGTTGAACTGCTTATTAATTATTGGGAAAAACCAAATGTGTTTGTTGTAGGTGATGATGATCAGAGTATTTACCGCTTCCAGGGTGCAAACGTGGAGAACATGCTTGCTTTCGCAGAAAATTATCAGAAAGATTTATTAACGGTTGTGCTTACCAATAATTATCGGTCAACACAACCCATTTTAGATATATCAAAAATGCTGATTGACCGAAACGAGGAACGATTGGTAAAACAACTGAAAGGACTAAGTAAGGAATTGGTTGCAAGCAACACAAGCATTAAGCATCTTAAACATCCGCCGGTTATAAAAGAATATGTGAGTGAACGGCAAGAGATGATTGATATTACATTGCAGGTGCAAAGGCTTTTAGAGCAAAGCATTCTGCCACACAAAATTGCAATCATTTATAAAGAGAATAAATACGGGCAGGAACTGGCGAAATATTTCAAACAATTGAAAATTCCGGTTTATTCGAAACGCAGCCTCAACATTTTTGAAATTCCACTTGCCCAGAAGATCATAATGATACTGAAATATCTTGCGGCAGAACATGATATTCCGTATGGCGGTGATGAAATGTTATTCGAGATATTGCACTTTGACTGGTTCAACATTCCTGCGATAGAAATTGCAAAGCTGAGCGTTGAAACTGCAGAAAGAAATTTCACAGAACATAAAACATCATTAAGAAAATTATTGCATGATAAAGCAACGCAACCACCAAAAGATCTTTTTTCTCAGGGCATTCATGAGGGTTTGAAAAAAGCAAGCGCTGTTTTAGAAAAACTGATCGCGGATGTGCCAAACATTACTTTGCAAAACCTGTTTGAAAAAATTATCAGAGAAGGCGGCGTTCTGAAACCGATCATGCAAAGCGAAGAAAAGCATTGGTTGATGCAGGTGCTTACTGGCTTGTTTGATTTTGTAAAAGAAGAAACAAGACGTAATCCTTTACTAAATGTAGAAGGTTTGGTGAAGATCATTGAACTGATGGAAAAAGAAAATCTTCCCTTGCCTTTGGTTCAGGTAAGTGGTAATGACAAAGGTGTAAATCTGCTTACGGCACATGGTTCAAAAGGATTGGAATTTCAATATGTTTTTTTGGTAGGGTGCAGTGCAGGATGCTGGGAAAAGAAACGCAAGCCTTTCAGCGGTTATAAATTTCCTGATACTTTGTTTTCTTCAACAGAAAGCTCTGGTGAAAAAGATTATGAAGAACTGCGCCGTTTGTTTTATGTAGCATTAACACGTGCAGAGCAACATTTATACATTTCTTATTGCACCTGCAAAGATGACGGCAAGCAAACAGAACCTTCGATGTTTATTGCAGAAGTTCAGGAAGCATTGGATGCAGATGTTGAAAAAGTATTTGTTGATGCAGAAAGTGAATTTATATTTCAATCGCTTCAGTTTCAAAAAGACAAAGCGCCGGAAATTGAAAAGATAGAAGAGGAATTTTTATCACGTACACTTGAAAAATTTGTGATGAATGTTACGGCACTCAACAACTATCTTAAATGCCCGCTGGAATTTTATTTTAAAAATCTCGTTCGCATTCCATCACCAAAAAACGAAGCAACGGAGTTTGGCTCTGCTGTGCATTATGCTTTGCAGAAGTTGTTCGAAAAAATGCAGAATAATAATCAAGCTTTTCCACCTGTTGAAGAATTTATTGCAGACTTTGATTGGTTCATGCACAGGCACCGTGAAAGTTTTACACAGGAGCAGTTTGATCGGCGAATGGAATATGGTAATGAAGTGCTCTTGAACTATTACAATAAATATATCGATACCTGGAATAAAATTGTAGTTGTTGAACGTAACATAAAAAACGTTGTTATTGAAGGTGTGCCTATAAAAGGAAAGCTTGATAAACTCGAATTTTATGGAAAGGAAGTAAACGTTGTTGATTATAAAACAGGCGACGTTGATAAAGCAAGAGAAAAGTTATATGCGCCAAATGAAAAAAATCCAAATGGCGGCGATTACTGGCGACAGGCCGTATTTTACAAAATTCTGATTGATAATTACAAACAACGTCAATGGCAGGTTGTGAGCTCGGAGTTTGATTTTATTGAGCCTGATAAAAAGAAAGACTATAAAAAAAGAAAAGTGATTATAACACCTGAAGATATTACAACTGTTAAACAACAAATTATTTCTGTTTGGAATAAGATTCAGCAACATGATTTTTATACAGGTTGTGGAAAGGATGATTGTCACTGGTGCAATTTTGTAAAAACAAACAACATGGCTGTTGCTTTACATGACTTGAATGTGGAGGAGGAAGAACAAACTATCGAATAATTATTTAAGATATTCTTCAACTTGTTTTAATGCAAACTTTTTTACTGCAGGAAAAAATAATTTGTAACAGGCTTCAAGTAGTTCGTAATGTTGTTCAAAAGCCTCATAAGCTTTTTCTGAAGTATCAAGATATTTTGCACGTCTTGTCAATCCTTTAAAACTATTTTTTATCCCTTCTTTATACCTGTAATTAACAAGCCAGTTTTGCGAACGCATATAAGGCAACATAAGTGCAAATCTTTCAGGTAATATTTTTTCATGCTGATATAAAACAGCATAAGTATTTCTTGCAAATTCTTCCCAATCTTTTTCTATCAATTCATTTATGTCTCTTGCTAAGAAATGGTCATACACAACATCCATAAATGCACCTGCATATAAACCTACTGATGGTTTGAAAACCTTTTTTGCTTCAGCAGTAACCTCATGAGCATCCGTGAACATATCAATAGAACGATGCAGACGAATGCCTTCCTGCACATCTTTGTCAAACTCAAATTTCTTTTTGCCTTTCACAAAATCACTTATCATGTTTCCTACCAAAATTTTAGGTTGTTGAAAAGATAAATATGCATGAGCCAGATAATTCATATTGAAATGCTGATGATCGAAATTGAAGAAATGATAAAAAAGTATGATAACTTGAATACCAAAAACTATCAATATTAATGCAAACAAATTCCTTGCTATTGTGCTGCGATTGGGGAACAACAAATTTCAGAATACAACTGTTGGAAATTAATACTGGAAATATAATTGCTTCCGAAACATCTGATAATGGAATAGCAAAAGTTTTCGCTGAATGGAAAGAAACAAAACACGATAACAATTACCGCATTGCTTTTTATTATGCAGTTATTGAAGATCACATTAGAAAAATTGAAAAGAAAATAAACTTATCACTACAGCAAATTCCTGTTGTGTTATCCGGCATGGCAAGCTCACGAATTGGCATGATGGAACTTAATTATAAACCTCTCCCCTTTTCAACTGACGGATCGGATATAATAGTAGAAAAATTAGAAAAGGATGATATAATATTTCGGGAGGTTTATCTTATTTCGGGTGCATGCACAACTGATGATGTAATGAGAGGTGAGGAAACACAACTGATAGGTTGCTTTGATGAAAATTCTTCGAGTGATGGTTATTATATCTTTCCCGGTACGCATTCGAAACATGTAGAAGTTGAAAGGGATAAAGCCATATCCATTCAAACTTTTTTGACAGGCGAATTATTCGAACTACTGTCACAAAAAAGTATCCTTGCTTCCTCTATAGAAAAAAACAATGATTTTAATTCGGTGCATGTTGAAGCATTTAAAAAAGGCATCTATAAAAGTTTAGAAGACAAATTTCTACATGCGTGCTTCAGTGTTCGTACAAATGAAATTTTTAATAAGCTGTCAAAAAAGGAAAATTACCATTTTTTAAGTGGCTTGCTGATCGGAACAGAATTGAAAGAATTGAACGATAAAAGCGAAGCCGTATTTATTGTCGGAAATGCCGTCTTACAAAACATTTATAAAATAGCGCTTCAGCAAATTTCATCCCATATTTCTATACTCTGCCTGAATGCAGAAGAAGCTATCCTAAAAGGACAATTAAAAATCTATAACAATCGGCTTCATATCCATAAGTAAACGTATTGCCTTTAAATGTTCATTTCTTTAGTCCTTGAACAAATCAATATTATTTGAAGCAAAAAACTGATATTCAAAACAATACCATCAAAAAATAAAGGTAAAAAACGTTTTTTTGGCACGCTTAATCCTTATGAAAATAAAAGCGACAAACCAAAACTTTATGCATAAGTTTAATTCAAATTAAAAATTAAGCTATTTTATATACTGATTATAACGATTACCAATAGCTTTACCCAAAAGGGAAAAATTTCCCAATATCCATTGAAAGTCCTGAATATGTACAAACTTTCCAAAATCTGGCTTATAACAGTACTTGTTCTCACTACAGAACTTTCACAGGGACAAAATGCTTCTATTGTAATCAATAACAATACTTATTTGGTTTCGAAAAATGGTGCTTACATTGTTCTTCCCGGAAATCTTCAAACAGATGGAAAAGTTATTACAGATGCACTTTCTTATTGGAATTTCACAGGAACATTACAACAGCGTATTACCTGCAAGACAGCAAGTGGTTGTGTCGAAATATTCAACGTCAATTCTTATAACACAGTTCTTGGAAACGTGAATCAGAATAATACAAATGGTATTACAATAGAAATAAATACAAAAGTAGCAGGAACGCATTTTTTTAATGCAGGGGCAACAGAAATTAAAGAAGGTAATTATTGGTTAACAAATACTACAACTCCCTTCAGCAATAACAATAATATAAACCAGTTTTTTGTTACAAAAGGTCATGGTTTATTAAAACAAAGTAGCATCAATAATGCAGGAACCTTTTTTCCTGTAGGAAGTGCAGCAAACCAGGACAATTATACGCCTGTTACATTAAGTGCCGACGCCACCGATAATTATGCGGTGCGTGTATATGATAATGTGTATTATGCCTATGACACTAAGAATGGTGACTTTGTTGGTTATCAATATCCTGAAGCGGTGAATTATCGTTTTGTAAAAAAGACGTGGATCATCAATAAAGAAACACCTGTTACTTACCCTTTCGCTAAAGGTTTTACAGTAACACCTCAATGGAATTTGATCAATGAAGATCCTTCTTTCACGGCTATCAAGTTTCAAAAATCTTCTGTTGTACGAAATCACGATACCTTATGGCTTCCGCAAAACTGGCTGGAACCGGTTACACAACTATCGCCTACAGTTTTCACCAAAACAAATTTCATCACTTATGATAATGCTTTCTATCCTTACTATCCTATCAGCGTTTCGGCCATCAACCAGGTTTTGCCCGTAACGGGACTTGTACTTTCAGGAAAATTAGCAGATAATAATGTTTGGCTTGATTGGTTTACGCTAACAGAAATAAATACGGATCATTTCGAA
Organism: Bacteroidota bacterium; assembly: GCA_023440945.1. Taxonomy (GTDB): domain Bacteria; phylum Bacteroidota; class Bacteroidia; order Chitinophagales; family Chitinophagaceae; genus JAEZRL01. The sequence continues at coordinate 1,895 of JAEZRL010000025.1, read as the reverse complement.
ATAGAAAGAAGTGAGGATGGAAGAAATTTTGCGTCAATTGGGAAAGTAGCTGCTTTTGGAAGCAGCACAATTAAGCGCTTTTATGATTTTACCGATACAAAAATTACCGGAACTATATATTACTATCGTATAAAAGAAGTAGATAAAGATGGAAAATATATTTACAGCAATACGATAGCTATTCAAATATCAGGTGTATATAAAGGATTGAAAATTTATCCTAACCCGGTTTTTGATCACTTTTATGTTGAGTTTAGTCATCTTCCCGGTGATTACACTATTCAATTACTCAATAACTATGGAGAAGTTTTACAGCAAAAAGAGGCTTCGATTGGTGAAGGAGTTGAGAAAGTTAGGATCAGTAATTTCAATTATGCTTCGGGTCCTTATTATTTAAGAATTCTTAATAAGACAACTTTTCAATCAAAGAACATACAACTTCTTATTATAAAATAATATTCTATAAAAAACCAATGCTATGAGGCTAAAGTTTTTTCTCCTGTTTGCCGGTCTGACGGTATTAATGAATGTAACTGCTTTCTCACAATCGGGTGTTGCCATAAACACAACCGGTAATGGAGCAGATCAAAGTGCCATGCTCGATATAAGCAGCAATGCTAAAGGACTTCTGATACCAAGAATGGCAACCACTGAACGTGATGCTATTACTCTACCGGCAACAGGATTGTTTATTTACAACACCACAGTAAATGCCTTCCAGGTAAACACGGGTACACCTGCAACACCTATTTGGTCAACTTTATCAACTGCTGTTTCCGGTTCTTTTTGGAGCATAGCCGGAAACAGTGGAACAACTGCTGCTGCTAACTTCATAGGTACTACCGATAATAATGGTTTAAGTTTCCGTACTAATAATGCAATAAGGATGTCCGTTGGCGCCACTGGAAACATAGGGATAGGAATTACTGCACCTTCAGCAAGATTGCATGTGTTTGCGCCGGCTGGAACCAACCCATTAACACTTATCGGGGTTACAAATGGAACAAATACATCAACCGATAGCTTGTTAACTATTTCAGCAGGTGTTGTAAAGAAATTGCCGGTCTCCACGTTCCTTTCATCAAGCAATTATAATGCATGGAGTTTAGGAGGAAATAATATTACATCTCTTCAAAATTTTGGCACTACTTCCAATTTTGATGTTCCTTTTATTGCAAATAATACGGAAGTGATGCGAATTACTTCCAGTGGAAATATAGGCATCGGCGTTACAAATCCAGGTTCAAAGCTCCAGGTATCAGCTGCAACAGGTGTTAATCCGTTAGCACTTATTGGTGTTACGGAAGGAACAAACACTTCAACAGACAGCGTACTTACCATTTCGTCCGGAATCGTAAAAAAATTACCTGCTTCCACTTTTCTTACTTCAACAGCGTATAATGCCTGGAATTTAGGTGGCAATAGTGTAACATCTGTACAAAATATTGGTACTACTACAAATTTTGCTTTACCATTTGTTACCAATAATACCGAAAAGATGCGTATTACGGAAGCTGGCAATGTGGGAATTGGTACTACGAGCCCTGCGCAAAAATTAGATGTAAGCGGAAATATTCGTTTTACAGGTGCTTTAATGCCAAATGGAAACGCAGGAGTTTTAAGCAATATCCTGGTATCTTCCGGTCCTGGTGCAGCACCGAGCTGGCAGGATGCAAACTCCTACATTTCAGGTAACGCATGGATGCAGAATGGAAACAATTTTACTGCTACAAAAACATTTGGCACCACCTCCAACTTTGATGTTCCGTTTATTACTAATAATACAGAACGGATGCGATTAACTAAAACGGGCTTTTTAGGGATTGGTACTGCAAGTCCTGCTGCTTTATTGCATATTTCGGGTATAAATCCGCTTGTGTTGAATGGTGTTCAAA
>JAEZRL010000482.1 GCA_023440945.1 Bacteroidota bacterium | reverse complement strand
TTATTTATACAGTTCGCCGTTTAGTTCTTATGGTTATTATTATTATCCATGGTGGCGAAATAGTTATAATAATACAAGATATTTTGCAGATAACATTGCCATTCTTTCTTTTGATTCTTCTGCTAATGTGGAGTGGGCGAATGTGATAGCAAAATCGCAGTACGACGATAATACCGATAATTTTATTGGTTATACAACCATGAATACCGGGAGCGATATACATTTTCTTTTCAATCAAACGGTAAGAAAAACGATGATACTTTCCGATCAAAGTATTTCTGCAGATGGTCAGGTGCATCGCAGCCCCACACTTCGCAATCTTGATCGGGGTTACGAGTTTATGCCTCGATTTGCAAAACAGGTTGGCTCAAAGGAAATGATCATTCCATGCCAATACAGAAACTATATTTGCTTCGCAAAAATTGATTTTTAGTACTGTAGTGACATCCTTATTCAAAGAACAATCGTCCGCCAGTGTATTTTGGTTAATTGCTGTTAGTCTGGCAGTGCATTCGTATTTTTTTATACAACCGCCACAAGTTTTATTACCTAATGAAGATGAGGTTTTGGCGAATATCATGATGCCGTTAACTACGTTATCACCGATGGTCATCATGTTTCTTTATTACATTATCATTCTTGTGCAGGCACTAAGACTAAATTATTTGCTGAATGATCTGAAGATGTTTCCCCGCCCCACTTTTGCTACAGCCTGGAGCTATATTTTATTGTCCGCATTATATCCGGCATGGAACAATATTACGCCGGCGCTTCTGATGAACATTTTTCTTATCTGGCTTATTTATCGGTTGGCAAAACTGCATAATTCTCAAAAACCAAAAAATGACATTTACAATATCGGGTTAATTACTGGTTTGATGGTAATGCTGTATAATCCTGCTATACCAACTGTTTTATTAGTATTTTGGGCATTGGGAATATTAAGACCTTTTCATTTGAATGAATGGTTCGTTTTGTTAATGGGCATTATCACACCATTTTATTTTCTGGCGGGAATTGTTTTTTTAAGAGGCGATTTTAAAAACATTCTTAAATATCTTCCGGAATTTCACTGGCATCTTATGGATCCGCAACATGAAATAACGATGCTTATTACAACAATCGCAATTGCCTTACTTGTTCTTATTGGCTTCATAATATGGCAAAACAACAATGGCAGGATGATTATACAGGCAAGAAAAAACTGGGCAGTGTTATTATTAATGTTCATCTTTTTAATTCCGGGTGTTTTTATTATCATAAATGCACCTTTTGATTGTTTGTTATTATGCACTGTTCCCGCAGCAGCGCTTACAGCAAATGCTTTCTTTTATCCTAAAAACTTATTTCCTTCTATTTTATTCTGGTGTTTATTAGGCGCTGTACTTTTAAATACCTGGTATTATGCCGCAAGATGATGATCCTCCTCTCACATAACCGTACATCATTTTCTTATAACAGTGCAGATGTTTTGGCAGAAAAAAGAAGTAAATTGTATTGAACAAATATTTTGATGTTATAACTGTGGAACAACAAAAATTTCCAAAGCAACTTAACTATTACTATTTTGCTTATTATAAAATTCTGCACAAATCTACTTCTTATGAACCCCGGACATCATACACGATCTTACAAGCAGAAAAATAAAACTGAAGCCTTTAATCCGGCCTCCAGGCCAATAAAAAAATTTCAGATGAAAAGATTGATCGCCATTATTCTATGCAGTCTTACTGCTTTTATCTCTTCGGCACAAAATGCTGTCACGGTAACAGGTAGGATCATTAATAAAACTTCTCAGGCCGGTATTCCTGCGGTATCTGTAACCATAAAAGGAACAAACATTGGAACTTATACAGATGAAAAAGGTGATTTTAAATTAACAACAAATGAAAAACAATTACCTTTTACTTTGGTTATTTCTTCCATTGGTTATACACAACAGGAAGCGCAGGTTAACTCGAGTAATGAAACAGTAAATGTTGAGTTGGAAGCTTCTTATGTATTAGGGCAGGAAATTGTGGTAGCTGCATCCCGTTTACCCGAACGAATTCTGGAATCACCAGTTTCTATTGAAAGAGTGAATGCTGCGAACATTCGCAACGCGCCGGGAGCAAGTTATTATGATGCTTTAGGGCATTTAAAAGGTGTAGATGTAACTACTTCAAGTTACACATTCAAAACCGTTAGTACACGTGGTTTTAACGGGAGTGGCAATCTTCGTTTTAATCAGTTGGTAGATGGAATGGATAATGCAGCACCTGCTTTAAATTTTTCCGTAGGAAACGTTATCGGGTTAACCGAACTGGATGTGGATAATATGGAGTTACTGTCCGGTGCATCTTCTGCTTTATATGGCTCAGGCGGAATGAATGGCACCCTGCTTATTAACAGTAAAGATCCTTTTAAATACCAGGGCGTAAGTTTCCAGGTTAAACAAGGCATTATGCATATTAGTGATCCACGGCATAAAGCTTCGCCTTTTTATGACTGGAGTTTGAGATGGGGCAAAAAGGTATCAGAAAAATTTGCTTTTAAAATAGGCGCTCAATACATTAAAGCACAGGATTGGGAAGCGGACGATTCTACAAATCTTCTCCGGAATAATGTTTTTAGTTCTATCAAATCCGGTTCAAGAATAAGTGATCCGAATTATGATGGTGTAAATATTTATGGCGATGAGGCAAGTGCCAGTATGAGTGCTTTAGCTCAAGCTGCTTCTGCTCAAATTCCAGCCCAGGCAATACCACTTTTGAATGGATTGATCGATGCAGGTTACTCGTACCAACAAATTCAGCAAACTTTACAGGGAACTGCTCCGGCTTTGTTACCCGCTTTACCTTTTTATATGGCTTTGCGCACAGGCAAATATCAAAATACATCAGCCAACATAAGCCGCACAGGTTATGCTGAAAAAAGCCTGGTAGATTACAATTCTTATAATATAAAATTTTCCGGTGGCCTTTATTACAACATCAATTCAAACATTGAAGCATCGTTAACAGGCAATTGGGGATTGGGCACAAGTGTTTATACAGGTGCAGACCGCTACTCATTAAAAAACTTTGTCATCGGCCAGTATAAACTTGAATTTAAAAGCCCTAACTGGTTTATAAGAGCTTATACCACGCAGGAAAACTCAGGTGACTCTTATGCTACAACTTTAACCGCACTTGCTATTAACAATGCATGGAAATCAAACTCCGATTGGTTTGCACAATATGTAGGAAATTATTCCGGTGCTGTTTTATCAGGAATGCCGGATGTACAAGCTCACGCTTATGCAAGAAGTATTGCAGACCAGGGAAGATATTTGCCCGGAACACCCGAGTTTGATGCAGCCTTTAATACTTCTGTAAAGACACCGATAAGCAAAGGGGGTTCGCAATTTGCAGATAAATCTGACCTATATGAAGTGGAAGGTCAGTGGAATTTATCGAACTATATAAAAGTGCTGGAAGTGCTTGTTGGTGCTGATTATCGCATGTATCATCTTAATTCCAACGGAACCATTTTTGCAGATATTGATGGCCCGATTGACATTAGTGAATACGGTGCATATATCCAGTTGCAGAAATCATTTTTAAAAGATGTATTGAAATTAACAGCATCCGGTCGTTATGATAAAAATGAAAATTTCAAAGGACGTTTTACGCCAAGAATAACCGGACTGATAAAAGTAGCAAAAGACAATAACATCCGCCTTTCTTATCAACAAGCTTATCGCTTTCCAAACAACCAGGATCAATATATCAATTTACAATCTCCCGCAAGCATTCTTATTGGAGGATTGCCTTTATTTAAAGAGCTTTATCACTTTGATACAAATCCTGTTTATACAGTTCAAAGTGTTTTAG
>JAEZRL010000077.1 GCA_023440945.1 Bacteroidota bacterium | reverse complement strand
ATTGCAAGTAGGTATTAGTGCCAACGATTTTACAACTGAAAATGCAGATAAAATTGCTATTATAAGCAACAACAGGCCGGAGTGGGTTATTACTGATCTAGCTGTTCAGCAAACAGGTGCAATACTTGTTCCTTTGTACCCGACAACCAATCCTATTGAAATAGAATTTATATTGAATGATGCTGCTGTAAAATATCTATTTGTTAGCAGTGATGAGTTGTATGAAAAAGTGAAGGATTTAAAAGGCTCCATTCCTTCACTAAAAAATATTTATACGTTTGATACAGTCCCAGGTGCTGATAACTGGAAAAGAGTAAGCGAACTTTCTGATGAAACTTCATTAAAAAAAGTAGAAGAAATAAAAGCTTCGATACCAAAGGAACATGTGGCAACTATCATCTACACTTCCGGTACAACAGGTACGCCAAAAGGCGTAATGCTAACGCATGATAATATTGTAAGTAATGTTTTTTTCAGCAAGGAAAGTTTTCCTTTCGAGGATAAGCCTTCTTTTAAAGCGCTGAGTTTTTTACCGCTTAATCACATTTTTGAAAAACTGGTCACCTATATCTATCTCTTTAGCGGCATGAGTATTTATTATGCAGAAAGCATTGAAAAAATAGGGGAGAATTTAAAAGAAGTAAAACCAAATCTGTTTACAACCGTTCCGCGGTTACTGGAAAAGGTTTTTGAAAAAATAATGGACACAGGAAGTCAATTAACAGGTATAAAACGCAAACTTTTTTTCTGGGCTGTTGCGCTTGGAGAAAAATATGATAACAATATTGATCGTGGCGCATGGTACAATCTGCAGTTATCAGTAGCTAATAAAATTATTTTCAGTAAATGGCGTGAAGCACTTGGCGGCAATATTGATTTTATTATCACGGGTGGTGCAGCCTGCCAGGAAAAATTATTGCGCATTTTTAATGCGGCGCAAATACCCGTATATGAAGGTTATGGCCCTACAGAAAACAGCCCTGTTATTTGTGTTAACAGAAGAGAAAAAGGCGGAACAAAATATGGAACGGTAGGCCCTCCTCTCGAAGGCATCGAAGTAAAACTTGCAGAAGATGGAGAAATTTGTGTGAAAGGAAGATCCGTTATGAAAGGATATTACAAACGCCCTGATCTTACCGCAGAAACCGTGATTGGTGGTTGGCTGCATACCGGTGATATTGGAAAATGGGACGGAAAATTTATACGCATAACAGACCGTAAAAAAGAATTGTTTAAAACAAGCGGTGGAAAATATGTAGCACCCCAGCCTATTGAAAATAAAATGAAGGAAAGTCCTTTTATAGAGCAGATAATGGTAGTTGGTGCAAACCGGAAATTTACAGGAGCGCTTATTGTGCCTTCTCATAACGCTTTAGAAAAATGGGCGAAGGAAAATACAATTGCTTACACTTCCTTCAACGAGCTTGTTGATAATCCCAGAGTTTATGCTTTATACCGGTCAATTATAGATCAATATAATCTTTTGTTTAATCCTGTTGAGCAGGTAAAAAAATTTGACCTGCTTCCCAACGAATGGAGTATCGCAACCGGTGAATTAACACCAAAAATGAGTTTGAAAAGAAAAGTAGTGATGGAAAAGTATAAAGATGTTATCGAAAAAATTTACGAGTGAGATTTTATAAAGTGAGCTTTGTATTTCATGGCATATTCGTTGTGTCACTCACTTCAACGCTCTGTTTATTATGAAGCTATAATAAAACCATTATTTTACATTTCCCACACAAACATATTTTGTTATAACATACTCTTCAATACCATAAAAACTACCTTCTTTTCCATAACCACTTTGTTTGATTCCGCCGAACGGACCTTCTGTATAAGAAATAATCCCTTCATTAATACCGATTATTCCATATTCTAATTGTTCTGCCACACGCAAAGCACGGCTTATGTCTTTTGTAAAAAAGTAAGAAGCCAAACCATATTCTGTTGCATTAGCCAAATGAATAGCTTCTTCTTCCGTTTCAAAAACGTAAACCGCCGAAACAGGTCCGAATATTTCTTCATGACTCAATTCCATACTCATATTACAGTAGGTTACAATTGTTGGTTCATAAAATAAATTGCCTGCTGAATGTTTGTTTCCCCCATAAATTATTTCAGCGCCTTTATCAACTGCATCCTGCATTAGTCGCTCTACTTTATCAATTGCATCTTCGTTTATCAAAGGGCCGATCTCTACATTGTTTTCAACACCGTTTCCTACTTTCAATTCAGCAACAGCATGTTTGTACGCTTTTATAAAATCTTTATAAATATCCTGCTGAACAAGAATCCTGTTGGCACAAACACAGGTTTGCCCGGCATTTCGATATTTACTTGCGATCGTTCCTTTTACCGCAACCGGAATATCTGCATCATCAAAAATGATAACAGGTGCATTGCCACCCAGTTCAAGCGATAATTTTTTTAAAGTGGAAGAAGATTGCTGCATTAATATTCTTCCCACTTCGGTTGAGCCCGTAAAAGAAACTTTTGCAATAGCTGGATGCGTGGTTAAAATTTTCCCTACTCCTGAAGCATCTGTGGTAGTTATTACATTTAAAACACCGGCAGGCAAGCCCGCATCTTTTGCTAATTGTGCTAAAGCCAGGGCGCATAAAGGTGTATCTTCTGCAGGCTTCAAAACAACGGTGCAGCCTGCGGCAAGTGCCGGGGCAATTTTTCTTGTTATCATCGCCACAGGAAAATTCCACGGTGTTATTGCTGCAACAACACCAATTGGTTGTTTTATTGTAAACAATCTTTTATCACTCACAGGTGACGGAATTACTTCACCATAAATTCTTCTGCATTCTTCCGCAAACCATTCAATAAAAGATGCACCGTAAGCAACTTCCCCTTTTGCTTCGGCCAATGGTTTCCCCTGTTCTGTTGTTAGCAATAAGCCAAGTGCTTCAGTGTTTTCTGTAACAAGTTGAAACCATTTTTTCAATATCGCTGCTCTTGCCTTTGCCGGTTGTTTGCTCCAACTATTAAAAGCAGTTGCTGCTGCTTCTATCGCCTGCAACGTTTCTTCTTCGGATGCATCGGCAACTTCTGCTATTTTTTTATCGGTTGCCGGATTGAAAACGGGGAATGTTTTTCCGGATGATGCATTCATCCATTTATTGTTAATAAAGATCTGGTGCTGTAATAATTCCTGATTTACCAATTGCATAGTAATATTTTTAGGAAACATTAATATAAAGAGCAACTATTCTTGTGCTGAGAAAGTGGCACTATAAAACCTCATAAAACCTGCCAATAAGACTTCCACTTTTACGAATTAGGAAGATTTTGCTTGCTTAAAGAAGTGATTGCATAATTATTGAACTAAATTAATCAGCGGTTGTTTATTTTCTGGAGAATAAAGAAAAGAACGTTGAAGAGTGCGACGC
>JAEZRL010000431.1 GCA_023440945.1 Bacteroidota bacterium | reverse complement strand
ACCGCATACATCGCTGCCATGTTTGCCAGTAAAGCTTGTGCCGTACAAATGTTGGAAGTTGCTTTTTCCCGTTTGATGTGTTGCTCACGTGTTTGTAAAGCCATTCGTAAAGCACGGTTTCCCTGAGCATCTACGCTTACACCAATGATACGTCCCGGGATGCCTCTTTTAAACTCTTCTTTTGTGGAGAAGAAAGCAGCATGTGGTCCGCCATAACCTAAAGGAACACCAAAGCGTTGAGCAGAACCAATGGCAACATCTGCACCTAATTCACCGGGAGATGTTAACAAAGTAAGTGCAAGCAGATCGGTTGCCATCACTACGTAACCATTTACTTCATGAACGTTATTGATAAAAGAGCGGTAATCTTCGATTGAACCATTGTTGTTTGGATATTGAACGATGGCGCCGAAATAACTGGAATCGAGTTCAGCGATGTTATAATCACCAAAAACCAATTCAATGCCTATTGGTGTGGCACGGGTTATTAAAACATCTTTTGTTTGGGGGAAAATAGCGTTGTCAACAAAGAATTTCGGACGGGTGACTTTGTCTGTTTTATTCACATGATGAAACAACATTGCCATTGCTTCTGCTGCTGCTGTACCTTCATCCAATAAGGAGGCATTCGCTAGTTCAAGACCGGTAAGATCGGCTACGACAGTTTGAAAATTAAGCAGGCTTTCCAAACGTCCCTGAGAAATTTCTGCCTGGTAAGGTGTGTATTGCGTGTACCATCCGGGATTCTCAAAAAGATTGCGTAAGATAACTGATGGGGTAATGGTGTTATAATATCCCTGGCCGATGTAGGTTTTATAAACCTTGTTTAAAGCTGCTACCTGTTTTAGTTCGCGTAAATATTCCTGCTCACTGATGGCATCAGGTAAATCAAGTTCGGTTTGTAAACGAATATCCTGCGGAATGGTTTTGTTTATCAGTTCTTCCATTGAGCTTACGCCAATGGTTTTAAGCATTTCTTTGGTTTCTGATTCATTCGGACCAATATGTCTGCGTTGAAATTCGGTGGATTGTTGTTCAAATAAATTCATATAGAGGTTGACCACTTTTTAAAAAGAATGTGCAAAGTTAAGAGGTATCAACGTGATAAACATGTTATTGTTAAACGTGGGGAAATAGTGTGCATTGGCAGGAAAGCTTATTGCTGCCACGAAAACAGAAAGTAAAAGTGAGTGACACAAGAGGCGATGCCACAAGGAACAACAGCTGGTAAATAAAAACCAAACTATTTATAAGCAATTACGTATGTATTAGTAAAAGAAATGTGAAAAGCAGCGAGTGTTTAAACTTTGAGAACAGTAAAAAGTCTATTTATACAGTAGTGTGAAAGTTTTAGTTACATGTTTTTGCAGCAGGGTTAAAACAGGGTGTTTGCGGTAAAACGCAGCACCCTTATTTTTTGAAGGCAAAATAAACGGCGCCTAAAATAAACGCAAAACTTACAAGGTATTTCCAGTGAAAAGGCTCTTTCAGATAAACCACTGCAAACACGCTAAAAATAACAAGCGTTATAACTTCCTGCGTAATTTTTAACTGGTAACCATTCATGCCCGATTCGAAACCAATTCTGTTTGCCGGAACAGTTAAACAATATTCAAAAAAAGCGATGCCCCAGCTTATAAGAATCGCTTTCCATAAAGGCATGCCTGTATGTTTTAAATGCCAGTACCAGGCTACTGTCATGAAACAATTCGATACGATCAATAAACCAACGGTCTTCATATTCTAAGAATATTTTCTTCTTCTCGGTCTTGGTTCTTCTAACTCTGACAATAATCCTTCAGGAGTAGGATGGCTTGTAATAGCTTTCGAAATTTTAAATAATCCTATTAATAGCACAAGGGATGCCAGCAATTCGCCCCATCTTAGCCAATAACCCCAAATTCCATATAAAGCGGCTTTTTGTGGTTGGGAAGGATCATAAATTATTTTTACTTTTTCATTTTCTTTCAGGTTGCGAAAAAGATAATCAGCGTTGAAAGAAATACTTTGATGATCTATTGAAAAGAAAGCTTCTGGAACTGTTTTTCCCGTGCTGTCTTTTGCATAGTGAATAATGCCTTCTGTATGAATGCCGTCAAAAATATCGGGTTGACGTGTAAATACAATGTAGAGTGAAAAAATGCACAAATAAAATATGATGAGGAACTTTGTCAAGGAATATATTAATTAGCAAAGGTTCAAAACTAAGAAAGTAATTCTGTTGACCATCACGCGTCAACTAATACTAATTCAAATTTCTGAAATCAACCGGTACTAATTTACTCACACCAGGTTCCTGCATGGTAACGCCATAAATAACATCCACCGCACTCATCGTCATTTTATTGTGTGTTACGATGATAAACTGAGAATTCTCACTAAACTTCTGGATCATTTGTGTGAACTTGCCCACATTCGCGTCATCCAAAGGCGCGTCAACTTCATCTAAAATACAGAAAGGCGCCGGCTTAATAAGATAGATAGAAAACAACAAAGCAGTTGCTGTTAATGTTTTCTCGCCACCGCTCAATTGTGTGATGGAGGATGGTCGCTTACCTTTTGGCTTTGCAATGATGTCAATTCCTGTTTCTGCAAGGTTATCGGGGTTTTCCAAAACAAGATCGGCTGTATCTTCTTCTGTAAACAAAGCTTTGAATACTTTCTGGAAGTTCTCTCTTACCTGGTTGAAAGTATCAAGAAATTGCTGGTTTGCACTTGCTTCCACTTCCTGTATCGTTTGCATCAGGCTTTCCTTCGCCGAAACAAGATCATTCTTCTGTTCGAGAATAAACTCATAACGTTTCTTCATTTCAGTAAAAGCTTCGATGGCTGTTGGATTAACTTCACCCATATTCTCCAAACGCTTTTTCATACGGTCGGAAGCCGCCTGCAAATCTTCGAGGGAAGTATTTGTTGTTCTTGCCTGGTCAAGAATCTCATCTAACTCAACTTTAAACTCTACGCTTAATCTTTCCTTCATTCCTGCAAGTTGAAGTTTCAATTCATTTAGTTTATCTTTTAATTCATTTAAAAGGTGATCAATCATGTCCTTGCTCTTAACTTTCAGGCGAAGCGCACTTTCTTTTTCCTGTAAAGCATTACGAAGATTATAGTATGCCTGATCTGCTTCATTCAGTTTCTTTTCTTCTTCTTCTTTCGCATACATCAGTTTCAATAAAGCTTCTTCTGAATCTGCAAGTGATTGTTGGTTATCTTCAATATTTGCTGATGATTCTTCTAATTGTTTGATATTTATTTCAATCTGATGATGCAAATCATTCAGTTGATTTTGTTTGAAAACCAACTCCTGTTTCAATGCGCTTATCTTGCTTTGCTGGCGTGTTAACTGGAGATTAATCTCATTATACTTTGCTGAAGAAAAATTGTATTCCTGTTCTGTTTGCTGATAATCCTGTTCAAGCATTTTCATTTCAGCAGAGGTTTGCTGCAGCTTATCATTCAACTCATACAAAGTTTCACGTGTAGAAGCAATATTATCCTGTTCATCCTGCAATCTTCTTTCAATATCTTCCAAACGTTGCTGTGCATTTTGTTGTGTTGCCTGAATATTTTCCATCTTATTCTTTATGGCAAAAACATTATTTGTCAACTGATTTATTTCGTTCTGTGTTTGTTTGATCACATTCTCTTTCAGTTGCTCGTTGTAACCGATGACTTCATTGTGCTTGTTTTTTATTTCTGCTTTTAGTGAATTAACAATTGCTTCCTGCAAAATAATTTCATCACGCAACTTTTCTAAATTCTTTGCGCGACCAATTTTTTTACCTTCAAACAAACCAACGCTTCCACCGGTGAGTGTATATTTTCCTTTTACATATTTGCCATGTTTTTCTAAAACAACTGCACCGTTGCTGTTGTTGATAGCTTCGTCGTTTTCTGCTATGTAAACATTACCTAACAGATGATTAGCAAGGTTGAAATATTTATCATCCACTTCGATCACATCCATTGCTTTAATGGTTTGTTGCGGCTGATGTGTTTCAACTTTTGCATCATCAATTTTATCAAGCATGAAAAAATTTGCCTTACCTTTTTTATTGGCATCGAGCAAGTTCACTGCCTGCAAACCTTCCTGTAAATTATTTACAACATAATAATTAAGATAAGGTTCGAGCACATTTTCAACTGCTGCACGGTATTCTTCATTTACATAAATAATATCGGACAGGATCGGCGCCGTGTGATTCCAGTTGGTGTTATTATGAAGAAATTTTACACTTTCGGGGTAACCTTCCATTGAATCAATCAAGCTTTTCAGCAGATCATGTTCGTTTTTCTTTGCATCAAGTTTTCTTGTTTCCTCCGCCAATTGGTTGCGTAGCGATTCTAATTGAGACTGCGTTTCAAGGATCTGTTCTTTGGTTCTCTCATGCTGATCCTGCAATTGCTGCAGATCACTTCTTTTCTCTTCAAGTTTTTCTTCTTTTTCTTCCAATTCTACTTGCAACTGTTGCAGTTGGTTTGAACGGTTTTGTTTTTCGTCGGTTAGCTGCAACTGTGTTCTTTGCAAATTTTGAATAGATGTGTCAGCAACAGCCACTTTTTTCTCTGCCTCAAACTGCTGACGTTGTGTTTGCTGGTATTGATTTCTTAAAACATCAACTGCTTTTCTTTTCTCATCAAATATTTGACGCTTTTCTTCTATTTCTGTTTTGGCTTCATCAATCTTATCCTGCAGATCATGTAAACGTTCGGCTTCTTCTTCGCTTTGCAATTGCGTATATTGTATTGAATCACCGAGATTTTTCAATTGCCCTTCTGCTTTCTGCAGGAAGTCTCTCAGACCGCTTTCTTTTTCTTTTAAATAATGCAGCTTTTGCAGGGCTAGATTTTTCTCATTTTCTTTGGTACGCAAGCTCTGCACGAGCTCGTTGAAGTCGTGCTGTTGTTGTTGCAACGCTTTTTCCTTCTCAATAAAACCAACTTTTTCCTGTTCTATGTACGCTTCTTCAGTAGCGATCTCTGCTTCTAACTGAACACGCTTATCTGTCTCGGTTTCCTGTTGTTCCTGTAGCTCTTTATAAGTAATATTAAAGCCTTCAAGAGCAGCTTTCGCAAGCTCGATAGAAATTTCTTTATAATCTTTTTTTATCTCGTAATATTTCTCTGCTTTCTTCGCCTGGTTTTCTAAAGCCTTTAGTTGATTATTGATCTCAAACAATAGATCTTCAATGCGATTTAAATCCTGCTCTGTTGCTTCAAGTTTTGCTTTTGCTTCTTTTTTTCTTGTTTTATAGATGGTAATACCTGCAGCTTGTTCAAGCATTCGGCGACGGCTGTTCTCTTTATCTTTAATGATGTCATCCACCATGCCTAATTCAATAATGGCATAACTGTCTGTGCTAACCCCGGTATCCATAAATAAATTATGAATATCTTTCAACCTGCAGCTTACATCATTTAACCTGTATTCACTTTCACCATTCTTAAAAAATCTTCTGGTAACCGTAACGGTACTAAATTCTGTTGGCAATAGATTTCTTGTATTCTCAAAAGTCAAGCTCACTTCTGCCAACCCACTTGCACTGCGGTTTTTGCTTCCGTTAAATACCAATGCTTCAAGGTTCTCGCTGCGAAGCGCAGAAATTTTTTGTTCACCAATCACCCATCGAATGCTATCGATAATATTACTTTTGCCACATCCGTTGGGACCGATAATACCGGTTATGCCCGTATCAAAATTCACCACCGTTTTATCAGCAAAGCTTTTAAAACCTTTGATCTCAAGTTGCTTTAGTTTCATCTGAAAATTTGTTTATTGTTTTCTAAGGGCAGATGGAACTTTGTTATTGCAAACTTCTTGTTTGCAATAACGTTCGTTTCACAGAAATATCAGTTTTAATGCACACGAACATACAGGAATTCCGGCATTCCGGCCAAAACGCCTCTTCACAACTGTGCATAAAAAGTGTGAAATTTGGTTACGAACTGCCGTACTGCTATTGAGCTTTACTTGTGTCACTCACTGGTACGTTCTAAACAAGGTTGAACAGAACATCGTTTTTCAATTATTTAATTCTCCGTTTAAATAAAAATTGCATATTCTATAGAAGCGTGTAGTAAATTAGTTCTTCTAAAGCAATCAAAACTTTATTTTGCAACTACTAACTGTTATAGAAAAGAACTTATTCCTAAAAATTTCTGTGTTGTTCATTTTCATCTCAACCTTATCCTCCTGCATAAAAGAAGTAAAATTAAATTACCGTACTCCCCAACCAACCCTTGTTGTGGAAGGATTATTATTAACTGATGGCACACCATGCAAAGTAACCTTATCTTATTCAGGCTTATTTATTCCAGCCGGTGCACAAGTTCCTGATTACATAAATGATGCAACTGTTTTTGTAAAGGATAATGATGAAGCAGATAGCGTTCAATTGGTAAACCAGGACAATGGAGTTTACCTGGCGGAGGATTTTTTTAAAGTAAAAGTAGGAAACAGTTATTCAATTAGTATAACCTTATCGAACGGAGAAAAATACACTTCTGTTCCTGAAAAGGTTTTACCTGTTTCAAATGACTTTCAACTAGATACGATTGGAGTTTCTGTTCCTTATGGTTTGCCTGATTTATATGGAGCCGATATTCAAATAAGAACAAAAGATCCGGCTGGAGAAAAGAATTATTATCGTTGGATAGCCATAGATTATCTTCCCAGAGAAGCGAAAGGTGTGCCTTGTGGTAGTCCCGGAGGAGCGCCTGTATCATGCTTTAAATTTTGTTATCAGTTTTACAATGAAAAAGACATAAGAATATTATCTGATGCGACCATTGATGGTAATGAAATAAGACATCAAACGGTCTTAGTGGCGCCTTATTATTATGTTGGGCTTCATTATGTTGAAATAAAACAATTATCATTATCAAGACAAGCGTATCAATTCTGGCAACTATATCTTGAACAATCAGCCAGAACAGGAAGCATTTTAGATCCTTTGCCCTCGCCTATACAAGGAAATATTTACAACGTTGCTGATCCGGATAAACTGGCACTTGGTTATTTTGAAGTTTCTGATGTTGCATCAAAAAAATATATTCTTTTTCCAACTTTCATCAATGCCTATTACACCTTAGCTTATGCATTCAGGTATATTGATCCCAGGATTGGTCCTTGCTGGGAAATTTATCCGGATGCCATTCATTTTGCACCATCGGGGTGGGAGAATTTACCCGAAACAAGATATGATGTTTACTAAAAGCACTTTTATAGGAGTTGTTCTTTTCCTTGATAATTCTCCCTTAGATTTACGGTTTATTAATAATTAACGCACAACTATTGCAGCAATGTAAGCGTTTTACGTATCATAAGGGTTATGTTTTTAAGGTTTACCATTCTACTGCTTTTTCTTTTCGCATATTGCAATTACCTGCACTCACAGGCATGCAGCACATTGGGGCAAACACCTGCTACTGCTTTCCCGGTATGCGGTACAACTGTTTTTGAACAAGTTACGGTTCCAATTTGTACAAATAAAGATATTCCTGTTTTTGGCTGTGAAAATTCAAATGCTTCTTATGCAGACAAAAATCCCTACTGGTACAGGTTTACTTGTTTTAAATCAGGTACGCTTGGTTTTTTAATAACCCCAAAAGATCTGGGGGATGATTACGACTGGCAATTATTTGATATAACAGATCATGATCCCAACGATGTTTATACTGACAGGTCTTTATTTGTTGTTGCAAACTGGTCGGGCAGTTATGGAATAACCGGTACATCAGCCAATACTGCTAATTCTACTCAATGTGCTTCTGATCCTACAGATCATGAAACAACTTACAGCAAAATGCCGGAATTGCAGGAAGGCCATACTTATCTTTTGCTTGTCAGTCATTTCACCGATTCACAAAGCGGTTATTCTCTATCTTTCGCGGGAGGATCAGCAAGTATTACCGATCCAAAAATGCCGGATGTTTTGGGCGCTCAAGGTAATTGTGATGGTACAAAAGTGATGGTTAAGCTAAATAAAAGAATGAAATGTTCATCCCTCGCGACAAATGGTTCTGATTTTAAACTGCTTAACTATAATAGCTCCATAATTGCTGCAAGTGCTATTAGCTGTAATACCGGTTTTGATATGGATTCTATTGTACTCACTTTCGAAAAACCGTTGCCCCCGGGAGAGTATACACTTGTTACGCAAAAAGGAAGAGACTATAATACTTTGCTTGATTATTGTGACCGTGCCGTTCCAGAAAACGCTTCTATACCCTTTACTGTTTTTCCTGTGGTGCCTACGCCGATGGATAGCATTGCACCGGTTGCCTGTTCACCAAAAAGTGTTGATCTTGTTTTTAAAAAACCGATGCGTTGTAATTCAATCGCCACAAATGGAAGTGATTTTAAAGTAACAGGCCCTTATCCGGTTAATATTGTTAGTGCAAAAGGAAATTGTGATGCAGATGGTTTAAGCAGTGTTATCACCGTTACTTTTTCTGCACCCGTAACAAGAGAAGGAACATATCATGTTCAACTCGTAAATGGTTTGGATGGTAATACAGTGATAGATGAATGCGGACAGGAAACCCTAGCAAGTTCAGTTGTTGATTTTTTTGTAAAGGATACCGTTTCTGCAAAGTTCGCTTCTAAAATCTTATATGGCTGTGATAAGGATACGATTATTTGTCACCATGATGGAAAGAATAGTGTAAACAAATGGCTATGGAGTTTTGATAATGGCATTACGCGTAATACCCAAAATGCGGATATTGTGTACCATAGTTATGGCGATAAGAAGATTGGCCTGGTCGTTTCAAATGGATTTTGTACGGATACTTTTTCCACGGTTGTTACACTTGATAATGAATTAAGATCAGCTTTCGAAGCACCCAATATTCTTTGCCCGGAAGATAAGGCGGTGTTTAAAAATAACAGTATTGGAAAGATCGTAAAATGGTCGTGGAGCTTTGGAGATGGAATAACCGGCTATGGTGAAAAACCTGCTGAGCATAAATATGCCTTGCCAGAAAGAGATAAAATTTATACCGTTCAATTAGTTACAGAAGATCAATGGGGATGCTCAGATACTTCTTATCAAAAGCTAACAGTTTTGAATAACTGTTATATAGCAGTTCCCACAGCGTTTACGCCAAATGGTGATGGATTGAATGATTATCTTTTTCCTTTAAATGCGTATAAAGCTGTGGATTTAACCTTTAAAGTCTTCAATCGTTATGGGCAACTTTTATTCAATACGACGGATTGGACGAACAAATGGGATGGAACCTTCAAAGGTATTGCACAGGAGTCAGGCACTTATGTTTGGATGCTGAATTATACACTTAGTGATACTGGTAAAAAATATACTTTAAAAGGAACAACGGTTTTGATAAGATAGAAAATCCATCCTGAATTAACTGTTGGTTATTCTTCCGTATCAACGGGTTAGAGGAAGTTATGCGATGCACAACAACTGCTTGCATTCATTCAATAGAAGTTCTTTATTAATCGCAGCCGTGCCTACTTCTTCGCAAACAATACCGCCAGCAAGATTTGCCATTTCCGCTGCAAGCGTAATATCTTTTGTTGCTGCATAGATTACCGAGGCGACGGCTATAACCGTATCGCCTGCACCACTTACATCTGCAATGTTGCGGATGTGTGAAGGAATGATCTTCGCATAGTTTCCTTTCTCAAAAAACAAACCTCTTTCAGATAAAGTGATAAGTGAAATGTTATGATGAAGAATTGCATTTAATTCACAATGAATATTTTTCAATTGTTCTTCATTTATATCTTCTACCAATAAATTCAATCCTTCTTTTACTTCTTTTAAATTCGGTTTGAAGATGTCCACTTCTTTAAATGAAAAAAAGTTTTTTCGCTTTGGATCAACCGTCGTTACTACGCCGGATTCTTTGCAAACTGTTATTAAAGATTTAATAAGATTTGGTGTTAGCACGCCTTTGTTATAATCTTCAAATATTACAACACCTGGTTTATAACGTTTTACAAAAGAAGTAAAACTGCTGATAATATTTTCTTCTGTCTCTGCTGAAATATCGTTTGTTACTTCTGCATCCAAACGCATCATTTGCTGATTGCGGCCAATAATGCGGATCTTATTTGTGGTGATGCGTTCATTGCTATGAACAATATATTTTGTATCAATATGTTCCTGCTGCAATAGGTTTATTAAAATATCTCCATCCGTATCATCGCCCACAACAGAAAATAAAGTTGTTTCTGCGCCAAGCGAAACAGTGTTTAAAGCAACATTACCGGCGCCACCAATTCGTTGTTCTCTTTTATTCATGGTAACAACGGGAACAGGTGCTTCAGGTGAAATGCGTTCAACAGTTCCCCACCAATAAGTATCAAGCATTACATCTCCAACTACTGCCACTCTTACATCTGCGATAGAATTAAATAATTTATCAAAGTCTGTCATGTTCTTCTTTTACATATAGGTTATTGCCAGCCGAATAGAATTATTGCAGTACAAGAGTGCGACGCAACAGAAGCATTATAGCAGTACTGCAGCCCGGTACATAAAAATCTATTTCTTTTTTGTTGCGACTGCAATGTAATAAATAGGAATTCCTATAACAACAATTATTAATCCAGGCCAGGTGTATTGAGGCTTATAAACAATAAGCGAAATGCAAAATGTTGCGGCAAGAATTATATAAATAATTGGCAGCATGGGATAACCAAATGCTTTATAAGGCCTCGGCGCATCGGGACGTTTTATACGCAGAATGATGATGCCTGCAATAGTGAGAATATAAAACAGCATTACTACGAACGAAACATAATCAAGCAGGTCGCCGTATTTTCCGCTGAGGCATAACAGCGATGCAACAATGCATTGTATCCATAAGCCATAAGCAGGAACAGAAGCTTTGTTAAGCGTTCCAGTTTGTTTAAAAAACAATCCGTCTTTGGCCATTGTAAAATACACTCTTGCACCAGCTAATATTAAACCATTGTTACAACCAAAAGTGGAGATCATTATCATTAAGGCGATGATGACTGTTCCCGCTGTGCCGAATATTTCATGAGATGCTGCAACTGCTACACGATTTTCAGGAGCAAATGCAAGACTTTGCGCCTGGTCTGCAGTTGTACCGATCGGCAACACGGCGAGATACATAAGATTGCAGGAAACATAAATAACTGTAACGATGAGCGTTCCAAAAAATAAACTCAAACCAATATTGCGTTGCGGATTTTTTATTTCGCCTGCAATAAACGTTACATTATTCCAGGCATCGCTGCTAAAGATGGAGCCAACTAAAGCAGAAGCCATCGCACCAAGCACTGCAAAACCTGCAACAGACACCCATACATCTTGCCCTTCGTAACCACTTAAACGCGAAGAGTGACGCATCATGTTCCAGGCATTGCTCCAGTTGGCATCCCATATTTGTTTGTTGGCTGCTAAGGCAAATCCAAAAATGATCAAACCAAATAAAGCGATGATCTTAGTGCTTGTAAAAATATTCTGGATAACCTTACCGCTTTGAATGCCTTTTGTATTAATATAACTGAGAAAAACAATAAGCACAATAGAAGTAATCTGTGCTGCAGAAATTTTTATAAAACCAAGATCTGCAATAATATTTTTTTCGCTCAGAGCAGGAATGATATAAGCGGCAAACTTGCTGAACGCTACACCAACTGCAGCAATGGTTCCGGTTTGTATCACTGCAAAAAAACTCCAGCCATATAAAAAGCCGATCAACGGATTGTAGGCTTCTTTGAGATAAACATATTGTCCTCCGGCCTTTGGAAACATTGCACTTAATTCGCCATAACTTAAAGCGGCGGTGATTGTCATAAAACCGGTTAAAAGCCATGCAAAAATCAGCCATCCTGCAGAACCAACGTCTTTAAGCATATCGGCACTTACAATAAAAATCCCTGAACCGATCATGCTGCCTGCAACGATCATCGTTGCATCTGTTAATCCAAGTGCAGGTTTGAAATGGGTTGTACTTTCTGACATAAAGTTTTGGTTTCGGTCTTCCTCTCTCCACGAGAACAGTGGTTAGAGGTGAGGCACTTTTTTATTTTTTTAAAACAAAAATCCCGTTTTATAAAAACGGGATTTGAAGATAGTAAATAAGCTATTATGTTTATGGTTTCTTTGATTTCTTATAATCTTCATTCAATAAACGAACTACTTCCGGCGTGATATCTCTTACTGTGTCTTTGTAATATAAATTATCATAATCATCACTTGCAAAAACATAAGCATAACCCTGGTCTCTGCAATACGTTTTCAAAAAGTCCTGTATCTTCTTTTTTACTTCCTGCAATTTACGCATTTGTTCGGCCTGCATATCTTGTCCCAAATCATGTTCCTGTTGCGAATAGTTATTCTGCATATTCATCAAAACCTGCTGAAACTCGCCTTGCTCGGTTTGCGACATGGTCGGCCCTTTTTGCTGATACTCTTTAACCTTGTTCATATAATTGTTTCTCAGCTCGTTCAGCTTCTTTGTTATCTGCGCGTCTTTGCTGTTCAGGTAATCCCGGATTTCTTTATAAAATTCATATTGATTTTGCAAAGAGTCCAGTTCAAAATAAGCCACTTTATACGAATTAGCCACTGCTTTATTAGCCTCTGTTATTTTATGTTCATCGGAGTTTGTGTATAGATAATAGAGATAATACAAGGCCCCCACTGCGATCAGTAAAATAATATTCAGGGTTAATAAAATTTTGTTCATGCAACATGTTTTTTAGAGTGGATGAAGGTATAAGGATTATGAAAAATAAAAGTGTTAAAACCAATGCTTTAACGTAACTGAAAATGTTTTTAAATTTTATTTTTTAGGACAACCTGATATGCTGTTATGAAGCTTCGTTGTGTCACTCACTTCAGCACTTTGTTCTTTATTGAGCAATTTAAAAACCACAGCACAATATTGTGAGAAAAATCATTGCCTGCTGTGATTTGAATCATAAAATAATTTGCCTGTTAAAACTTTCTTTGCATTTAATGCGGTAAATGAAAAACACACTATTGTATTAGAATTATTATAGAGCATAGTTGCTAAAGTACGAAACGAAAATCGGGAAGCTAAACATCTGTAAGGACGAGGACGCATTTTTAAATTATATCTCTACACATTATTATATCTCTATTTTAAAATAATTCAAAAATCACTACCATGAAGCATTCTGCTGTACTTAACCAAATCAGGAATGAAGCCTGTGTTTCAATTATTATTTCTGTTTGCAATTTAGATGCAAAAAGAATTGAAACAGAAGTTATAAAAGCCATTGCTAAAGCGAAGGGATTTTCAAGAGAAAAGTTTCCACTTACCTCGTCTGCATTAGAGCAGCAATTAGATGCTATTTCAAATTCAATTGACTATAACGAAACAAAGAAAGCCATTGGTATATATGTTTCTTCAGCAAAAAGCCTGGTAGTCAAATTTCCATTTGCAGTGGAAGAAAAAATTGTTGTAAAAGATTCATTTGATTTAAAGGAGCTAATAGCTCTTGATGATTACAGCAAAGTATATTATATCCTTCAGTTAGATGAGTTTTCAACTAAGCTTTATAAAGGAATGCTGGATGAAATAGAAGAAGTGAAAGATGCAGCATTTCCTGCACAGATAAAAGAACCTGTAAAAGACTTTCTTCTTAAAACAGATAAAAAGTTGAGAGAATACCTTTCATCCGGCTGCCTTCTTCTATTAACCGGTTCTGAAAAAAATATTTCATTGTTTGAGGATATAAGCAGGCATGAAAGAAATATTATAGGCGTTATAAAAAAATCTTCTTCCATTTTTGAACTTGGGCAACTTGCATGGCAAAAAGTATATGCTTATTCTGAAGAAAAGAAATTGAGCCTGATAACAAAGTTTGAACAGAAAAAAGTGGAAGGGCTGGGCATTGAAGGAATAATTCCGGTATGGGAGGCTGCAAAAGCAGGACGGGGATGGAAGCTATTACTTGAAGAAGATTTTCCTGCTACTTTATTAATGAATGGTGCAGATGATTGTTGTAAAAAAGCCCGTTCTATAACGGACAAGGATGTGCCTGCAATAGTAGATGATATAATTGAAACCGTACTTGAAGAGAAAGGAGAAGTAGTTATTTATGGTAACGGCAATCTTAAAAACCATCAGCATATAGCACTCATCAAACGCTTTGAAAATGTAAAAAGCAGATATAGGATTTTATAACTAATAACTTCTGAAAACATATATTATCACCACTTAATGCTTTGCATTTAGAAGTTTATAAATAAATAATATCAGCGATTCAAAATAAAAAAAGCAGGAAGAAAAAAATCTTCCTGCTTTTAATTTTATCAGATAAAATCTGTGATTATAAATTATTCTTCATCATCAAAGCTCATCGCTTCTCTTGCCGTAGAAAGTAATTCATATTCTTCTTTGTTACCAACGATCAGGTTTTCAAAATCACGTAAGCCTGTACCTGCAGGAATTGCATGACCGGTAATTACGTTTTCTTTCAAGCCCAGCATATCATCAGTCTTACCCTGTATAGCTGCAGAGCTTAACACCTTCGTTGTTTCCTGGAAGGATGCAGCAGAAATCCAGCTTTGTACACCCAGTGAGGCTTTGGTTATACCAAGCAATACCGGTGTTGCGGTAGCGGGTTGCGCATCTCTTACTTCAGCCAGTTTCTTATCGTTACGACGAAGGATAGAATTTTCTTCTCTCAGTTCACGAACGCTTATGATCTGTCCAGCTTTAAGCTTTGTACTCTCTCCTGGTTCTGTGATCACTTTCTTGTCAAAGATGCGGTCGTTTTCTTCATTGAAATCAAAGCGGTCTTCAAGATCTTCTTCTAAAAACCTTGTATCACCTGCATCAACTATCTCT
>JAEZRL010000371.1 GCA_023440945.1 Bacteroidota bacterium | reverse complement strand
TGCCTTTAAGAATATTTTTTTCTTCATCCGATGCAGTGCTGTTGGTTGTAATATCTATTGCATGATCTAATTCTTCCAAACTATACGATCTGTCTTTTCTACTTGCAAAAAGTTTTTCAACAACATTTGAAGATGCAACCAAGCCTTTACCCATTCTTCCGAATATATAAAAAACGGCTTCTACAACAGCACCAAAATCTCTTGCAAAACGAATATTATTTTGTGTGGCATAAAGCTTGGGCAATATCTCTGCAAACAAGACAAGCAAGCACGTTACCACAACAACTTTTATCACAAATTCAACCCATAACTGATCAAAATGCATAAGCTCATTCATGACCATATTACAAATAATAATGATAGCGATGTTTACAAAACTGTTGGCAATTACAAGCGATGCTAGAAGCACTTTTGGTTCTTCAAGCAAATCAACAATACGTTTATAGCCCGCTTGCTGTTTTGTTTTAAGCAGGTTAATATCTTTATATGTAAGCGAAAAAAAAGCGACCTCAGCGCCTGAAACTGCAAAAGAGAAAATAAGTAAAATAAGCAGAATAATTATGAGAATAGTAGTTCCCTGCGAGTTGAAAGCAGCTATGAATTGCAAACCGGGAACAGAATTTATAAACACCGGGGAAGCTTCCAAATTATTTTGTTTTGATTATACAATGCCTGTTTTAATTTTTGTTTTTATGAACCCTGCAACATAACTGCAATTAAGCATTTGTTGCGTCGCACTCTTCAGCGGTTATATCCCTCTTGAGCATGAAGAGAAAACAGCATTGCGAAAATATCATTTCTTATCAAAAAGGTAATCCTTCGCCTGTATCACTTATGGGTGGTGGTAAAGGCTCGTCCCCACCAAAACCCTCAACGGCGTCGCTACCTGGCGCAGGCTGATAACCTCCTCCATGTCCTTCGCCTCTTTTATCAAGCATAATTAAATTATCACCTACTATTTCGGTTGCGAACTTTTTATTGCCTTCTTTATCTTCCCAACTGCGTGTTCTTAAACGTCCTTCAACGTAGATCAAACTTCCTTTGTGTAAATACTTTTGTGCAAGTTCTGCCAAGCCACGCCAAAGAACAACGGTGTGCCATTCTGTTTGCGATATTAACTTCCCGGCTCTGTCTTTATAAGTTTCTGTTGTAGCCAATGGAAATTTGGCCACCGCAATATTTCCTTCGAGGTATTGGATATCCGGGTCTTTACCAAGATTGCCTATTAGCATTACTCTGTTTACGCCTCTCATACAATAAATTTTATTCGCCTTATAAATTAGTAGCTGTCTAAAATTAATACTTTTTGAAAATTAAGTAAAAAACAATAAAAAACTTACTAATACTTGTTTTTTTAAATAGATCTGGCGAAATTTTTATTATAGTGAATAAGTGCTTCGTTAACTTATAACACAAATAATTGATAAGAGAGCATATAATCTTTATTGTATAAAGCAATATGTTTTTGGAAAATCTGTAATAAGCACATTAGATGAAGCGAACAACTCTCTTAATTTTCACGCTGTTTAGATGCAGAAAGCTAAAACAAAACATCTGAAAAAAATTTGGTTTTCACAAATTGATTAAGAAGTTTAGGAAAAGCTAAACGTTGCATATCATCCCGTTTGATCCATTCATAATTTAATAAAACCTGTGGAATTTCATTAAGCAGAACCTGCACAAAACGGATATGAATCTTCTGATGTGTTAACTCCTGTTTGAGCGAATCAGTTACTTCAAGCAATTCAAAATCACTTATCCCAAATTCATTTAGCATTATTTTTTTTATAGTCGGGTTACTCCAGTTTAGTTTGGCATTTGTTTCAATCAAATAAAATTCAAACAGGTTTTGCCAAATATCCTTTCCTGTTCGTTTGTTTATAAGAATTTTATCTTCTGCCGTAAAAACAAAATAATTAAACCAGCGATCTTTTTTCTTCAGCACTTTTTCTTTTACAGGCAACTGGTTTATTTTTCCATTATTAAATGCATAACAGATACTTTGAATGGGGCAATTTTTACATGCAGGTGAGGAGGGCAGGCAAACAGTAGCACCGAAGTCCATGATAGCCTGGTTATATAATGCTGGTTTTTTTATATGTAGTAATTTTTGGGCTAAATCGCTGAAATATTTTTTCCCTTCCGTTGTATCAATCGCCTTATCTATCCCAAAAATCCTGGATAAAACCCGCAGTACATTTCCATCTACAACAGCGTAAGGCAGATCAAATGCAAAGGAAGCAATAGCTGCCGCAGTGTAAGGGCCAACACCTTTTAAAGAAAGAATAGCTGCATATTTTGATGGAAATTCTCCATTACTATTAGTGGCAATAAAACGGGCTGTATATAAAAGATTTTTACAACGGTTGTAATAACCCAAACCTTCCCACAGTTTAAAAACCTCATCATCGTTGGCAGCAGCAAGATGTTTGATAGTTGGATATTTTTCTGCAAACCTCTCATAATAATCCCAACCTTGTTCAACCCTTGTTTGCTGAAGAATAATTTCACTTAACCATATCCTGTACGGATCTTTCAACCCTTTCCATGGCATTTCCCGCCTGTTATGCACACTGTTCCAATGCATTAATTGGCAAGTAAATTGCTGTTCATTCATAAGTGCCAATATTATTTATTTTTCCCAAACGAATATATTTTCAAAACTGAAAAAATAGATATATGAAAAACCATTGAGGAAAGGTAAATCTTTGCCATTCAATTAGTAATGACTAAAGAAAAAATTTTATTTTTGTTAATAACAGCGTAACTTTTCAAATATATTTCAGCTTAAACAAGAAACAATGAGAAAATCAGACCTTATCACGAATATTTCAGACAAAACAGGAATCCCAAAAGTGGATGTATTGGTTTCACTTGAAACAATGCTGAAAGAGATAAAAGAAAATCTTGCCAGAGGTGAAAACATATATATACGTGGTTTTGGCAGTTTCATAACCAAGAAAAGAGCTGCTAAAATTGGCCGCAACATCAAGAAAAATGTAGCGGTAGAAATTCCGGAACATTACATTCCTGCATTCAAACCTTCAAAAGAATTCGTTAATGAAGTAAAACAAATGCGCAAGGCTGAGTAACTTTGCAGCCTTAATTTCGCTTTGTGAAAAAACAACAATATATTCTGCTTTCTTTCGGACTCGTATTATTCGTCCTGCTTTTCTTTTTCGGAAGAACCGTTCCAGATAAAAAGAAGGAATTGCCTGTTGCAAAAATGCAAGCTAATGCTCCTGCTGTTGTAACAACAGAAGATATTATAAAAGATGCAAAGTCGAAATTAACTACAGATCAGGTAAACCGGATTACGCAGTTGGAAAATAGTGTTGTAAGAGGCGATGTAAAGAACCAGCAGATAAAAGTATATAATCAATTAGCGGATTTTTGGGATGATTCTTCGGGCCATCATATTTTAGGCGCTTATTATACAGGAAAGGCTGCAGAGTTGGATAATTCAGAAAAAAAGCTCAACTTTGCAGCCCGTTTGTTGACAGATGAGATGATGATGACGGATAATCCGCCTCTTCAAACATGGTTGGCAACAAATGCGAAAGAACTCTTTGAACAGTCGCTTAAAATAAATCCGAACAACGATTCAGCAAAAGTTGCCATCGGCGCATGTTACCTGTTTGGAAATATTGCCGACAATCCAATGCAGGGCATTATGGCTATTCGTGAAGTTGTGGAAAAAGATCCGGATAACATGTACGGTCAAATGATGCTGGGTTTGGGTGATATTAAAAGCAACCAGTTGGACAAAGCAATTGAAAGATTTACAATTGTTGTGAATAAACAGCCACACAATCTGGAAGCGATCTTTCACTTAGCGGAAACCTACGACAGGAAAGGTGATAAACCGAATGCTATAAAATGGTACCGTACTGCCGCAAACATGGTTGCAGTGCCCGAAGCAAAAAAAGAGTTGGAGAACAGGATAAAAGCATTGCAATAAAATTATTTACATAACAAAACAAACTATTGGATTATGCCTTGTGGTAAAAAAAGAAAACGTCATAAAATTGCTACACACAAACGCAAAAAAAGATTAAGAAAAAATCGTCATAAAAAGAAGAATAAATAGTTAGTTCTTCTAAACTACTTCTGTTTATAGAGAATGCCGGTGAAACATTCCGGCATTTCCATTAACAGTTAATCCTTTCCTCAGTTTTCTGCCCGCAACTTTACCTATTCCTTATCAACCAGAACAGCAGGATTATGTGGAATGACTGCTTTATTCTGCTTATTTAATGCAGTGAATGGAAATGTGAATTAGTAAAAAATTTAAAGTTGCCTCTTTTGTGAACAAAGAATTAATAATTAATGCAGCGCCATCAGGTGTTGAAATAGCGCTGCTGGAAGATAAAAAACTGGTGGAGCTGCACAATGAAAAAGCAGATGCCAGCTTTGCCGTAGGTGATCTGTATCTCGGCAAAGTAAAAAAATTGATACCCGGATTAAACGCTGCTTTTGTAGATGTGGGTTTTGAAAAAGATGCATTTCTTCACTATACTGATCTTAGTCCTTACGCAAAATCAATACTCAAGTTTACTAACCAGGCCATACATGATAAAAGCGAACAGGGGTTTGACTTTTCTAAATTTCAAATTGAACCTGAAATAATAAAAACAGGCAAGATAAACGAAGTACTGAATGGAAAACCCAA
This sequence comes from Bacteroidota bacterium, assembly GCA_023440945.1. GTDB lineage: Bacteria > Bacteroidota > Bacteroidia > Chitinophagales > Chitinophagaceae > JAEZRL01. The sequence continues at coordinate 2,982 of JAEZRL010000371.1, read as the reverse complement.
CATTCTTGTTCAGATACTAAAAGAACCTATCGCAGCCAAAGGCCCCCGTTTAAGTTGCGAAATATCTCTCCCCGGAAGATTCGTTGTTGTAACTCCTTTTAATGACATCGTTGCTGTTTCAAAAAAGATTCATTCCTCTGATGAAAGAAAACGCCTTCAGAAAATAGTCGAATCAATCAAACCAAAGAATTTTGGTGTGATAGTACGTACAGCAGCTGAAGGTAAAAAAACAGCAGAACTGCACGAAGATCTTTTGGCTTTAATTGAGATGTGGAAACAGATTCAAAAAAATCTTAGAGGTGCCGTCGCTCCTTGTAAAATAATGAGTGAACAGGATAAAACAACCAGCATTTTAAGAGACCTGCTTAACGAAGATTTCAATCGTGTTATTACAAACGATAAAAATATTTATAACGACACACTTAATTATATTCATAAGATCGCTCCGAATAAATCTGAGATCGTTTCTTATTATAACAATGGCGTACCCATTTTCGATCAGTATGGTATTACCAAACAGGTGAAAGCCTCTTTTGGTAAAACGATTAATTTGCCAAGCGGCGCTTATTTAATAATTGAACATACAGAAGCGTTACATGTTATTGATGTAAACAGTGGTTATAAAAGTGTTAGTAATAACCAGGAAGAAAATGCTATCCAAACAAATTTAGAAGCTGCTGCAGAAATAGCAAGACAATTACGTTTACGGGATATTGGCGGAATTATCGTTGTTGATTTTATTGATATGAAGCATCCTGAAAATAAGAAAAGATTACAGGATGCAATGGATGGATTTATGAAAGCCGATCGTGCAAAACATGCAGTGTTGCCTATATCAAAATTTGGATTGATGCAGATAACACGTCAACGCATGCGGCCAGAAGTAACCATTAATACATCCGAAATTTGTCCAAGTTGCAATGGTACAGGCAAAATTACTTCTGCTATTTTATTAGAGGATGAGATCGAAAAAAGATTGCATTATCTCGTAACACATCAGCATAAAAATCTTACGCTGATGGTTCATCCTATTTTATACTCGCATCTTACAAAGGGACTTTTTTCTATCCGGTGGAAGTGGCGAAGGAAGTATAAAATACCAATTATCATCAAACCAAATTCAGATTATTACTTTACCGAATTTCATTTCTTTGATTCGAATGAAGAAGAAATTAATCTATAAAAAAAGCGGCTCCGATAGGAGCCTTTTTTTATAAATGTTTTACACAAATCTTTGATATAAAATGAAGCGATCAGGAAAATAGTACGCGCTTATAATTCGCCTTATGCTTACAATCACTGCAAAACATTAGCATAGGAATTATTACCTTTCCGAATCTAAACCCCTGTTCCTGTTTGCAGATTGTGCCTCTGTCTTTTCCTGCGGCTTAGATGGTTTTCCACCTGTTTGTTTACCATGATTAGACTTTGGCTGATTCTCTCCGTCTGCAACAAAAGGTTGATTACTTTGGTTGCTGCTTCCTCTGCCTGATGAGCCATGTTTGTTGTTATCTCCTCTTCCTGACATAAAAAATATTTTTGAGTTTAATAATCACGTTTCTGTTTTATTACCACAGTAATTATGCCAGTGGAATAACTGCCGCATAGCGAACAAGGTGTATAAGTGAGTGACACAACGAAAGCCACATAGCAGCAATGCTGGTGGTAACAAAAAAAATTTCATTGGCGCAGCTTTTGTAAAACAGCTATATAAAATATTGTATGCCTGAAGGACCTTCCATTGTTATTTTAAAAGAAGAAGTGCAATCGTTTATCGGTAAAAAGGTGATATCAGTGGACGGAAATTCGAAGATGGATATTCAGCGTATAAAAAACAGAACAATTATAGATTTCAAAAGCTGGGGAAAACATTTTTTGATATGCTTCAAAACTTTTTCTGTACGCATTCATTTCATGTTGTTTGGTACTTACAGAATTAATGAAAGAAAAGAATCTGTGCCACGTTTAAGTTTACAATTTAAGGATGGAGAAATAAATTTTTATGCTTGTTCTGTGCAGTTTATTGAAGAGTCTTTGAATGAAATTTATGACTGGACGGAAGATATAATGAATCCGCTTTTCAACGAAGAAAAAGCTTTGCAAAAATTAATAGCGCAACCGAACATACTTGCTTGTGATGCGCTGCTTGATCAACATATTTTTTCAGGTTCCGGCAACATTATTAAGAATGAAGTTTTGTTTCGGATAAGGATCCATCCTTTAAGCAAAACAGGTGCAATGCCACAAGAAAAATTAGAAGAGCTTGTTCGTGAGACGGTTATTTACAGTTTCGAATTCCTTGAATGGAAAAAAGCTTTTGTACTGAAAAAGCACTGGCTTGCACATACCAAAACAATGTGTGTAAGAGACCATGTTCCACTGGAAAAAAAGTACCTGGGCAAAACACATCGCCGCAGTTTTTATTGCAACATTTGCCAGGTTTTATATGAATAGGTTCCTGTTTTTCCGTAGTAAAAATCTCATTTTTGCAATCACAAAAAATTTTCATAACAACATGCGTTTTTTTGTTTGTTTCATCATCCTCGTCTTTATTTATAACACTTCTCAGGCACAAATTGTAAATATTGAAAATCAAAGAATGCAGTCGGATACAGTTGGCTGGATGGGTTCGTTTGGCGCAACATTCTCTTTAGAAAAAACAAAGCAGCAGGTTATTAATATAAACACTACTGCACACGTTCAATACAAAACAGAACGTGATCTTTATCTCATACTGGCTAATTATTCCCTCTTAAAGGGTAGCGGCGAAACGTTTTCAAACAATGCATTTCTTCACCTTCGGTATAACAGGAAAATAAATAAATGGTTGCGTTGGGAAGTGTTTACACAGGTTCAGCAAAACAATGAATCTAATATTCAAATAAGATATTTGGGCGGCACAGGTCCCCGTTTTAAAATTTATGGCGCTCCCAAATTCGCTTTATATGCTGGTGTTGCAGCAATGTATGAGTATGAAAAAGA
>JAEZRL010000375.1 GCA_023440945.1 Bacteroidota bacterium | reverse complement strand
ACCCTAGTAAATGCAGATGATCCACAGGTAATAGAAATATGGAACAATGTATTTATTCAGTTCAATCGTTTAAAAGATGGAACGCTTGAACCTTTACCTGCAAAACATGTAGATACAGGCATGGGTTTCGAACGTTTGGTTCGTGTGCTACAGGGCAAACAAAGCAATTACGATACAGATATTTTCATGCCCATCATCAATGAAACGGAAAAAATAGCAAATAAAAAATATGATGGAAGTGACAGCAAACAGGCAATAGCTTTTCGGGTTATTGCAGATCATATCAGAGCCATTTCTTTTACCATAGCCGATGGTCAATTACCTTCTAACACCGGTGCTGGTTATGTTATAAGAAGAATATTAAGAAGAGCAGTAAGGTATTATTATTCTTACCTGGATTACAAACAACCATTATTATATCAATTGTTACCTGTTCTTGCTGCACAGTTTGAAAATGTATTTCCTGAATTAAAACAACAACAGGATTTTGTTTCGAAAGTGATCAAAGAAGAAGAGGAAGCATTTTTAAGAACCCTGGAAAAAGGGTTGAAAAAAATTGAAGACCTTATTAATGAAGCAAAAAAATCACAATTAAAAATTATTGATGGTAGATCAGCTTTTGAATTATTCGACACTTATGGTTTTCCTGTTGATCTGACAAGATTGATTGCTGCAGAAAAGGATTTATCAGTTGATGAAAAAGGTTTTGAAGCAGAGATGCAGCAACAAAAACAACGCAGCCGTGCTGCAACTGCAATTGATACGGAAGACTGGATCGTTATTAATGAAAATGCTTATACAGAATTCGTTGGTTACGATGTGTTAGAAATTCCAACAAAAGTTGTCAAATATCGCAAAGTAAAAACCAAAGGGAAGGAAGCATATCAGATTGTGTTACAGGCAACGCCTTTTTATGCGGAAAGTGGCGGACAAGTTGGCGATACCGGAAGTCTTTATTTCAATGGAGAAGAAATACAAGTAACAGATACAAAAAAAGAAAATAATCTCATTGTTCATTTTACCGAACAATTACCTGCGGATATAGATGCAGAAGTAGCAGCAAAAGTTGATCGTAATAAAAGACTTTCAACTGCAGTGCATCACAGTGCAACCCATTTATTGCATGCTGCGCTTCGCAAAATTTTGGGTACACATGTAACGCAAAAAGGAAGTTTGGTAAATGCGGAACATCTTCGTTTTGATTTTTCTCATTTTACTAAAGTAACGGATGAAGAATTGCGCATTATAGAATCAGTGGTGAATGAAAAGATTCGTGAAAACATTACAGTGAAGATTGAAGAAATGCATAAAGAAGAAGCGATTGCTGCAGGTGCAATGGCATTATTTGGTGAAAAGTATGGAGAAGAAGTTCGCGTTGTAATGATGGATCCGAGATTCTCAATTGAATTATGCGGAGGAACGCATGTTGATTCAACCGGTGATATAGGTTTCTTCAAAATAAAACAAGAGGCTGCTGTTGCTGCAGGCGTTCGTCGTATTGAAGCGGTGGGTGGTAAAGCTGCGGAAGAATATGTAGATGCACAATTACTGCAGATAAAAAATATCAAAGAAGCCTTGAAGAACCCGAAAGATGTACAAAAAGCAATTGAAAATATTTCCGCCGAAAACGCTGAACTGAAAAAGAAAATCGAATCATTACAGGCAAAGCAACTGCAAACTTTGAAGCAGGAACTTTTGAATAAAAGTGAAGATATAAATGGCATTTCGTTTATTGGAGAGGTAGTTGATGTAAGCAATGCCGATGCATTGAAAAAATTATGTTTTGATCTGAAAAATGAGCTGCAAACATTTGTAATTGTTCTGGCAGCAAATATTGAAGGCAAGGCAAATGTGGCGGTTGCATTAAGTGAAGATGTTGTTTCCAATAAAAATTTAGAAGCACCAAAAATTATTAAAGAACAAGTAGCCCCATTAATAAAAGGTGGCGGCGGCGGACAAAAAACGTTGGCAACTGCCGGCGGACAGGATGCAAGTAATTTAAAAACAGTGATTGAAAAAGTGAAAAGCTGCCTTTCTTAGAACTTGCAAAAAAGACTTTTTATTATTGCTATTCTATTAATAGTGAAAGATGTGTCATTAAAGTAGCGCTTTTCGATTAACCATTAGTTCAGTAAAGTTTAGAACCTTGAAGTGAGTGACACAACGAAGATGAGTAAAGAAATGAACGCCGGTAACCAAATAGTAAACCCTGCCATCTTAGGATAACAGGGTTTACTATTTTTAATGAGTACTGATTATTTTACCTCTACATCAGCACCGGCATCTTTTAATTTAGCTGACAATTCATCGGCTTCAGCTTTGCTAACGCCTTCTTTAACTGGTTTTGGAGCGCCATCAACCAATTCTTTAGCTTCTTTCAAACCTAAGCCAGTTAAGTCTTTAACGATCTTAACAACCTGTAGTTTGTTAGCACCACCGCTCTTCAAAATTACATCGAAAGCAGTTTTTTCTTCAGCAGCCGGAGCAGCAGCGCCACCACCAGCAGCAGGACCAGCAACCACTGCAGCAGCAGCAGGCTCGATACCGTATTGTTCTTTTAAAATTTTAGCTAACTCGTTAACTTCTTTTACGGTTAAGTTAACCAGTTGTTCTGCAAATGCATTTAAGTCTGCCATTGTTTTCAAATTTTTTCCGCCTTCATTGCCTGTGCTCCGGCGGAGTGTTTAAAAAAATTTGTTTGTTTATATCAATCCTCAGGCTGGATTGAGAAATTTGACAATTCGACAATTTGAAAATAAAATAACTGTTTCATCGCCGAATGGAATTAATTAACCAATTAAGCTTCTGCTCTCTCTTCCAAAGCTTTTACAAGACTTGCAAGTTTATTACCCGCATTTAAGCCGCTGATAACATTCTTGGCAGGAGATTGCAATAAGCCAATAACTTCCCCGATAAGATCTTGTTTGCTTTTGAGTGTTTTTAAAGCTTCGAGTTGTTCATCACCTACAAATACATCTGTATCAATGTAAGCAGCTTTTAAAAGCGGTTTTTCAGCATTATTGCTTTTGCGAAAATCGCTGATGATGAGCGCCGGCTCTTTTGCATTCTCGCTGAACAACAAAGCAGTTACACCATTAAGACTTTCGTACATGCCGGTGTATCTAGTTGAATCAATTGATTCCAAAGCTTTTTTTATCAAAGTGTTTTTAGCCACTTTCATTTCTACGTTCTTATCAAAACAAACGCGGCGGAGTTTGGTTATCTGTGCAACCGTTAACGCTTCAGTATTTGTTACGTAGAAGTTATTGTATTGAGAGAACTTTTCTTTTAAAAGTTCGATCACTTCATTTTTTTGATCTTTTGTCATAACGCTTCTTTTTATGCGGATGAGTAAGTTGAATACTCATTGCGTTTTGAATGATTTTACTGTACTGTTTTTGTGTCAACAGAAATGCCGGGGCTCATAGAGCTTGCCAGGCTAACGCCTTTTACATAAATGCCTTTTGCTGTTGATGGTTTTAATTTGATAATGGCATTTATCAGTTCCTGGCTGTTAGCAGCGATCTTATCTGGATCGAAAGATACACGGCCAATAGAAGCATGAACAATACCTGCTTTATCCACCTTAAATGCGATCTTACCGCCTTTAACTTCGTTAACGGCAGCAGCCACATCATTCGTAACAGTACCTGTTTTCGGGTTTGGCATCAGGTTACGAGGACCTAATATCTTACCCAATCTACCAATCTTAGGCATGACAGAAGGAGTAGCTATGATTACATCAACATCGGTCCATCCGCCTTCAATCTTCTGAATAAATTCATCTAAACCAACATAATCAGCACCTGCATTTTTTGCGTCGTTTTCTTTATCAGGTGTGCACAAAACCAATACACGTTTGGTTTTACCGGTACCATGAGGAAGCGTTACTGTACCACGTACCTGTTGATCTGCTTTCTTAGGATCAACGCCCAAACGGATGTGAAGGTCAACCGAACTGTCGAATTTTGTACAGTTCACTTCCTTCACCAATGAAGAAGCTTCTTTTAATGAGTAAGCTTTATTTTTATCAACTTTCGCTTCCGCTACTTTTCTTTTTTTTGTAAGAGTTGCCATTGCAAATAAGTTTTAAGGATGTTTATGATGCTGTTTCCCACGGAGCGGCGCCTTCAACAGTTATACCTAAACTGCGGGCAGTGCCGGCAACCATTTTCATAGCGCTGTCGAGCGTAAAGCAGTTAAGGTCAGGCATTTTGTCTTTTGCAATTGCCTCAACCTGTGCCCAGCTTACTTTGCCAACTTTGTTACGATTGCTTTCCTTAGAACCTTTTTGAACTTTAGCAGCTTCCATTAATTGGATAGCAGCAGGAGCGGTTTTGATAACGAAGTCGAACGACTTATCGTTATAAACAGTGATGATAACGGGAACAACTTTTCCCATTTTATCCTGGGTTCTGGCATTAAATTGCTTGCAGAACTCCATGATGTTTACACCCTTAGAACCAAGGGCCGGACCAACGGGAGGTGCAGGATTGGCTTGGCCGCCTTTCACCTGCAGCTTTACGAAGGCTGAGATTTCTTTTGCCATGTTTCTTCAATTTTTGGTGATAACGTTCCGATTTTTACCGAAACTCCCAAATACAATCATTCTAATAAAAGAACTTTTTGGGGCGGCAAAGGTAAGACGAATGATTTAAATATTAAAACGACTGTAAAAGATATTTTTATGGAACGGGCTACAGAACAAAAATTTAACAGCATTGCGTCGCACTCTTTTACTGTAAACCCTAATTCAGCATTTTTTTATCCCCCACGTTATTTATAGTAATTTTCCATCCATGCAAACAACCACGCAAAGATATGCTGCCGCATTTATTGCTGCCATGTGTTGGTTTGCACTTGTCATACAATTTTGGCTTATACTTGACAGTGTTTCCGGTGCTGAAGCAAGCATCCTTGCTATTGTTCGCTATTTCAGCTTTTTTACAATACTTACAAATCTTGCTGTTGCTATAAGCTGCACTGCCAAAGTCTTTTCGCCTTATTCTTTCTTTGCAAGAAATGATATCATAGCCGCTTTAACCGTTTACATCCTTATAGTAGGTATCGTCTATAATATTTTTCTAAGAAGTCTTTGGCAGCCACAGGGATGGCAATTACTTGCCGATATTTTATTGCATGATGCAACGCCTCTTCTCTATTTTTTGTTCTGGCTGTTTTTTATTTCAAAAGAAGGACTTAAGTGGAAATTTGCTTTTATGTGGCTGTTATATCCCTTTGTTTATATCATTTATATTTTTTTACGCGGTGCTATTTTAGTGGAATATCCATATCCTTTTATTGATATAAATCAAATAGGTTATCAACGTTTTATAGTAAATAGTTTCGGTCTGCTGTTCGCTTTTGTAATTGCTTCACTGCTTATAATAGCGATTGGAAAAATACTGGATAAGAGAAGCAGCAAAACTGTTAGCCTCTAACATCCAGTGGTAAATACTAACATTTACTTAATTCGATATGCAATCCATTGGTTTGATAGTAGCTTTGCGAAAATTTACAAATGGCTGATCTGGTTAAAGAATTTAATGATTACAGAACCCGGATGAATGAAGTTATTCTCAGTAAGAATAACAAAGTAATGAAGCGTCTTTGGAATCTTGATACAAACACTTACGAAGAAGGTGCTTTAAACAGCAAAACAAAAGAAATGCTTGGTCTTGTTTCGAGCATGGTATTACGCTGTGATGATTGTATAAAATATCATTTGGATAAATGTTTTGAAGAAGGTGTTACGACAGATGAGCTATATGAAATTTTTGCTGTCGCCAATATTGTAGGCGGAACAATTGTTATACCACATACAAGAAGAGCAGCAGAATATTGGGAAGAACTAAATGCTGAAACACAAAACGCAAAAGCTGAGAAGCTTTAAAATATATTGGAAGTGAACACGATTATGAATACTATAACGAATACTTTACCCACACTTACCTCAAAAGATTTTGCAACCGACCAGGAAGTTCGCTGGTGCCCGGGTTGCGGTGATTATTCTATTCTTGCACAAGTGCAAAAAGTAATGCCAGGCTTAGGCATACCAAGAGAGAATTTTGTTATCATTAGCGGAATTGGCTGCAGCAGCCGTTTTCCTTATTATATGAATACTTATGGTATGCATTCCATTCATGGGCGTGCAACTGCGATTGCCAGCGGCTTGAAAGCAACAAGACCCGAGTTAAGTGTATGGATCGTTACAGGAGATGGTGATTCACTAAGCATCGGTGGTAATCATACCATTCATTTGCTGCGAAGGAATTTAGATGTGAATATTATGCTGTTCAATAACCAGATATACGGTTTAACAAAGGGACAGTATTCGCCAACATCAGAGGAACAAAAGATCACGAAAAGCACACCTGTTGGAAGTATTGATCATCCATTTAATCCATTGGCATTGGCAATGGGTGCAGACGCAACGTTCATTGCAAGAAGTATGGATCGCGATCCGAAACACTTGCAATCGATGCTTCTTCGTTCGCATCAGCATAAAGGCGCTTCTTTCCTGGAGATATACCAAAACTGTAACATCTTTAATGATGGTGCTTTTGAAATCTTCACAGAAAAGTCAACCAAAGCCAATGAAACCTTATTTCTGGAACAGGGCAAACCACTTTTATTTGGTCAAAACAAAGGAATAAAACTAGATGGATTAAAGCCCGTTGTTGTAAGTCTCGATGAAGGTTACAGCGCCGATGATCTTTGGATACACGATGAGCATGATTTTTATAAAGCGCAATTGCTTATTCGGATGTTTGATGATCCAAGAATAGAAGGACATTTCCCCCGTCCTTTTGGTGTGTTTTATGAAACTGAAAGAGCTTGTTATGAAGATGTGATGCGCATGCAGATAGAAGAAGCCATTATAACAAAAGGTGTTGGAAATCTGGACAAGCTTTTACGCGGAAATGAGGTTTGGGAGATAGCGTAGACTAAAGGGGCTTTGCGTCGCTGGCTGTTGGTTGTATCAAACTACGTATCTTTTTTGCTGCTTCAACAAAGTGTTTTCGGTCTGTATTCCCAGGGCAGCATCTTTCATAAAAATCAGGCGCATAATAAGAAGGACTGATAACTTTATCATGCGTTATTATAAACAGTTGCCAGGTATTAGCATCGTAAATATTACATTTTTGTATTGCAGGTTTTGAACCATTTGAAGTATTATTTACTTCCGCACAAAAATTCTTTCCATCATCACCTTTTACTTTCCATAGTTCATTTGCATTAAAAAAAGCCAATACATCATTTGCATCCTCTTTTGAAACAGTGATTTCTTTATAAATGGTATCTGAATTTGCAGACATTTTTCTATTCGAGCCTTTATAAAAATACCCTTTCCACTCTTCACCATTCTTTGCAAGAATATGGTAGGAAGTCATTCTTGTCCACGCAAAATTTTCATCAGCAAATACAAGCAATAAGTCATTTTGTTTTTGCAAAGCAGATAATATAGAATCAAGTTCTTCCTGTTGTGTCGCCATTACAGAATCATTTATCTTGCTTACAAAATCTTCGTTGGAAAAACTGCGGCTGCTACTACATGAAGCAAGAATGAGTAAAAACAGCATTATTGAAAATCTTATTCTTCTTTTTTTCTTATTTCGTTCCATGTTTTATACAATGTTTGTTGCGAAAGCCTGTTTACAGGTACTTCCCGCAATGGTTCGCACTCTTCCCAGCTTTCAAACATCTCTTTTGACAAAGACCGGTACAATTGCGTTCCCTTCGTTTTCCATTCGATCATTTCATCGCTAACTTGTTTAATCACCTTCGCGGGATTTCCTGCAAGCAAACTTCTTGGTGGAATTTTTTCATCTGCTTTTATGAAAGATAAAGCGCCAACAATGCATTCATCACCCAACTCCACATTATCCATTATCACACTGTTCATCCCGATCAAACAATTTTTGCCGATGGTTGCACCGTGTACAATTGCACCATGACCTATATGCGCTCCTTCTTTTAAAACGATGGTAATGCCGGGAAACATGTGAACAACACAATTTTCCTGTACATTACAACCATCTTCAATAATGATACCGCCCCAATCGCCGCGAATAGCTGCACCGGGACCTACATAGACATTCTTACCAATAATAACGTTGCCTGTTACGACAGCAAGCGGATGAATAAAAGAAGATTCATGTACAACAGGAATAAATCCTTTGAAGGAGCAGATCATAAAAAGAAGAAATAGGATAAATGAGAAAGCGGGTTTTAAAAATCAATGCCAAACCATTTACGCTTGTTGCTTTCGTATTTTTTAAAATTGAATTTATACAGTTTGCCGGGACGATGTGGAACATCATCTTCATATTCACCTGTATCAATTAAAAGATCCATTGTAAAAAACTTTTTACGGAAATTTCTTCTGTCGAGTTTAATGTTCAATATCGCTTCGTATAAATTCTGCAGCTCACGAAGGGAAAACTTATCGGGCAAAAGATTAAAGCCGAGCGGATGTTCCTGTATGCGTTTCTGCAACCAACGATAGCATTCATCAACGATTTCCTGGTGATCAAAAGCCATGTCTTTAAGGTTCTGTACACTTTGCCAATGCAACTCATTATCCCTGATATTGATTTTGTGATGTTCAATATTAAGCAAAGAGCAATAAGCAACCGTTAACACACGTCCACCCGGATGACGATTTGGTTTGCTGAAAGTTTTTACCTGTTCAAGATACACATGATCAAGCCCGGTGCGCTGGTTCAGTACACGATAAGCGGCACCATCAAGTTCTTCATCATCATTCGCAAAATCTCCCAATAAAGACCATTTGTTTCTAAATATCTCAAGGTCACTTCTTATCAGCAAAACCTTTAGTTCATTTTCATCAAATCCAAATATCACACAGTCAATTGTAATGGGTACACGGGGATAAGATTCAACTAATTTTTTTACATCTTTTATTAATTCTTTTTCCTTCACAAAAGAGCCACAATTATCCGTAAAAACATTTTTCATAGAGGCACTGTTCAGGTTATTAAAACACAGGCAATATTGATGCGTTAAATTACATAATTTTTAATCACTTAATTAAATCTCTCCCAGAGATATCTGTGATAAAAGCAGATGCTTTGATGGAACAATATTAGACCAATCACCTTTTTAATTCAATCATTCGACATGCGTTTTTATGGCATGATATTTCTTCGTTTTTAAAAAACGGAGGTCGTATGTTTTATAAAAATGATTTAATGGAAGAACCTTCAGTAGGTTCTTTTGAAATAACTGCAGATGGCAGACTTGTAATTGTGGATACCGGTGGCTCAAGTGCGTCAGAAGGCGGTATGGGAAGTGGCAGCAAAGACAAAGAAGAAAAAGGCGATATAGGTAATCCAAAAAGAGATTCCACTTCTTCAGATAAAAAAGAAACGGAAGAAAAAAATGACCCGGTTGGAAAAGAAATAAAAAAAGCCGAGGAACAGTCAAATAACAACTAATGATCTTTTATTTTTCATTAGAGCAAAAAAGAATGGCACTTTTGTGTTAAAACAAAAGTAATGGCAACGCATACAATTCTGGGTGCAGGCGGCACAATCGCAAATGAATTAACAGAAGTATTGATAAATAATAACGAAACTGTACGGCTTGCGTCGAGAAAAGGTTTGCCTAGGCAAGGAGCAGAATCAATTGTTACAGACGTAACCAATTACGAACAGGTAAAAAGGGCAGTAACAGGTTCTGATATTGTGTACCTTTTAGTTGGACTTGTTTATAAGATTGATGTCTGGAAAGAAAGCTGGCCCAAGATCATGAGCAATGTTATTAATGCCTGCAAAGAAACAAATGCAAAACTCATTTTTTTTGATAATGTGTACATGTATGGAAAGGTTGATGATGTTATGACTGAAGAAACGCCATATAATCCCTGCAGTAAGAAAGGTGAGGTTCGTGCTGCAATTGCCAACCAATTATTGAAGGAGACAAAAGCGGGAAATATACAAGCGTTGATTGCAAGGGCCGCCGATTTTTACGGACCAAACGCGGGTAAAACAAGTGTCGCAAATATGCTTGTTTTTGATAATCTGAAGAAAGGCAAAAAAGCGCAATGGCTTATCAATGCAGACGTACCACATTCCTTTACTTATACACCTGATGCCGGTAAAGCATTGTATATGCTTGCTCAACGCGAAGAGGCTTTCAATCAGACCTGGCATTTACCTACAGCTGCAAACCCTTTAACAGGAAGAGAATTTATTCATGCCGCTGCCGAGTCAATGCATGCAAAAGATGGCGTCATGGTATTGCCGTTATGGATGATGAAACTGGCAGGATTATTTCAAAGCGATATAAAAGAATCTGTTGAAATGACTTATCAAAATAAATATCCTTACATCTTCGATTCAAGTAAATTCAATAAAGCTTTCAACTATCAACCTACGCCTTATGAAGAAGGAATAAAAGCAACGGCAGAATACTATCTGAAAAAATAATTACCGCGAAGCATACTCCATTTCAGGATGTCTTTCAAATGGATATTTATCATTGAAAATATAACGATAAGTAATCATTCGCCTGCTTTGTTGTGCCCCTAAACTTTTATAGATGTTTATCATCTTTGGATTCCAGTCGCCTGCCCAGCCCATTTCATAAGTGTGGTACCACCCTTTATGCTGTAATAACAAAGCTCCTTCATAGATCATAAATGAATCAATTCCTAAAGCCTGGAACTTTGGAATGATACCGAAAGCAACTCCCGTGAATGTTTTACAGGCACCGCTTTTTTTCATCCACATCAATCGCATCTTTTCTATTAATCCAAGCTTACCATTAAAGTGTTTGAAGTATTGATTAAGATCAGGAATGTTTATCCACATGGCAATTGGTTCATCTTTATAATAAGCAAACCATATCAAACGTTCGTCCATAATTGGTTTCATCTTATTAAATAATTTCAGAACCTGTTCTTTAGTGATCTCTTTTGCTTCGCCGTGCTGTGCCCAGGCTGCATTATAAACGGTTGTAAATTCTTCTGCATGTTTATCCAGATTGGCAAGAGAAATATGCCTTGCCTCATAACCAGGTTTTGATTTAAATTTTGCGTGTCGTTCTGGAAATTTGGCTGATAAAGGTTCATCTACATTCATTGCATAATAATACTGGTTGTAATAGTTTTTAAAACCATAACCTTCGAATAGTTTTTCGTAATAATCAGGATTGAACGACATACCATAAATAGGCTCCTTTTCAAAGCCTTCAACCATCAATCCCCACCATTTATCCCGGTCGCCAAAATTGATAGGACCGTCCATGGCTTCCATCCCTTTGCTTTGCAGCCATTCTTTCCCAGTATCAAATAGCATATTAGCTGCCTGCTGATCATTAATGCAATCAAAAAAACCAATGCCGCCGGTTGCGAATTCAGTTCCTTTATTAATGTATTTATTATGCGTGAAAGCAGCGATCCGACCAATAAGTTTACCATTCACATCTTTCAAAATCCAACGTTTTGCTTCACCGTATTTAAAGTTTTTATTCTTAGACGCATCAAATACCTCGTTTATCTCGTTATCGAGTGGCCGGATATAATTTGGATTAGATTCATTCATTAACACATTCACCCGGATAAACTCGTTAGCAGTCTTTGAGCTCGTCACTTCGATCAATTGCATAGAAAGCGTTTGAAGCGAAAATAAAGATTAAATGCAATCTTATGATGGAGAATAAGTAAGAGTTAAAGTGATGATAACTCTGCTAGAGTCTATTTATAGATTTAGGCACAAATTAATATTCGACCCCTGATGTGGTCGCCCTTCTCATGCGTTTAATATTTCACGATAAACATTTAATTCTTCAAAAGTCAATTTTCAAACATTCGCTAATTTCTAAACGAGGTTGAATAAAAAAGGAAATGACAGAATATCTATCGTACTATCGTTTCAAAAAGTTTTTTGTCTTCAAGATAACCGGTTAACACATCACCAACTACACATTCACCAACACCGGCGGGTGTACCTGTAAAAACAAGATCACCAATATTCAATGAAAAGTAAGTTGACACATGAGATATTATCTGAGGAAAAGAAAAAATCATCATTTTACTGTTGCCTTTTTGTACCGTTTCACCGTTTTTTTCCAGCTTAAATGTAAGCGGCTTATTCAGCCCATCAGGTTTAACGTTGATGAATTCACCCACTAATGCAGAATTATCCCAGGCCTTTGCCTTTTCCCATGGAAGCCCCGCTTTCTTAAGCTCCTGCTGCACATCCCTTGCTGTAAAATCTATCCCAACTGTAAGAGCATTATAATATTCAGCAGCATTTGCTTCAGAAACATATTTTCCGTTCTTTGAAATGCGAAGCACCAACTCAATTTCATAATGCAACTCGTTAGTGAACTCGGGATAATAAAAAGAAGCATTATGATTTAAAAACGCGGTTTTGGGCTTTAGAAAAATAACTGGTTCTGTGGGAACGTCATTATTTAATTCTTTGGCGTGTTCTACATAGTTACGGCCTACACAAAAAATCTTCATAAGTTTTGTTTTCGTCTTGACCTCTTAAAATACCCTCACTAATTATACCAGTTATGATATAACTCAATAGTTTTAAGCTATTTCGATCTTATTATAGAGGTTCATCGTTCTTTCGATACCATTAATGGCAAAGCTTTCTATAACCTCCACACATTTCTCAATTTTCCGGTTTACCAACGGCACATCTTCGGGAAACCATTTACTTAATACAAATTCTACCTGCATTCCTTTTGGGAAATTATTCCCAATACCAAATCTTAAACGGGGATACTTATCTGTTCCCAATATTTGTTCTATGTTCCTTAATCCATTATGGCCTGCAGCACTGCCGCCAGGCCGTAATCGTATCTTATTTAATGGTAATGCAAGCTCATCTACAATGGTCAAAGTGTTTTCAAGACTTATCTTTTCTTTATCCAACCAATACTTAAAAGCTTTGCCACTTAAATTCATGTAAGTAGTAGGCATAATACAAATAAAAATCCGGCTTTTCCACTTTATTTCGGCCATTTCGGCTAAACGTTCGGTTTTAAAAAAGCC
>JAEZRL010000362.1 GCA_023440945.1 Bacteroidota bacterium | reverse complement strand
CGCTTTTTTTATCACTGCATCATAACATTTTTTATCTGTGCTTTCAACACTTGCTATTAGCATACCATCAACAGGTGAATAAGATTCAATAATAGCACCGCTGCTATCAAGCCATTCGTTACCTGTTGAAACACCTTTATTATTTCGCTGAATACCGAGTTGTGATAAAAAATCTTTCATTTTGAAATCATTTATTATTTCAAGAACAAGATGAACTTGTCGTTTTATAAGTTACCATTTTATAAAATGCAAGATAGAAGAAATTAAAAAGCTGATTAAGTTAAGAAAAGTGTTTAATTGAAACACGATATTTTATGCAGAAGAACGGAATGGACTCGCAGAAATTTTGTGGACAACAAAAATGCCATGAAACGCTAAAGCTTGTATAACAACAGATAAATACTCGGTTCATAGCTATTGAGAAGTATTATAGATTATTAAACCATTATTTGTAAGTGCATAATAAAAACCATTTCTTGTTATCACTTTTACAGAAGAGGGCAGGTTTGTTTTATAAGTTTCTAATTGCAATTGTTTGGGATGATAAGCATATGAAAAGGCACCGTTTCTTCCGTATAAAATATCATCACTTGCCGAAACATCTTTCCACCCGATGAAGGGCAATCTTGTTTTTAAAGCGCCATAATAATCGAAAATATACCAGCCTGTTTTTTCATCATATAATTACAATTGACCATTGTTATCTATAATGGCAGATATATTTGGTGCTTCCGGAAACAACAGCCTGAAATCCGTGCTTTCGAAAATCACCTTACCGTTATCGTCAATTTTTTTCAGCTTACTGTCGAGGTCATCAAACACCCAAAAGTTATTATCATAACTTAATGCAACTGCTTGTGCCTGGTAGATATTTGCCTTGCGAAGATCAACTGTATTCGCCTTGCTTAAAAAACGATCTGCAATAATGATGGTGGTAAAATCTTTATAATAAATAAGAATTTTAAGCGGGTTGGTTACATCAACCGCATAAATGTTTCCATAACGTTTTACATCGTTAAACGAAGCAACAGAATCGCCTTCGTTGTTGAACTTTGTTAACTGATTAGGCGAAGTTTGCAGGTAATAATTCTTTAGATTATCAACATAAAGATTGAGAAAATTACCGGAAATTTTTTTCACCATTTCTAATTGCAACAATGTAGTATCGTTTGCAGCATTTGTTTTGAATGATGCAAGAAATAATAGACAGAAAAAAGTATATTTTATTCTTTCCATTCTTTTAATTCAACAGTGTTACCATCAAACGTTGCATAAGTGAAAGTGCGTATCCAATCACCAAGATTTATATAATGGCTCTGTTCATTCAGTTTATAATCAATCGGGTAATGGCGATGGCCGAATATGAAATAATCAAAATGCTCTTTTGCCAGCACTTCACGTGAAAAAATGATAAGCCATTCGTTATCCTCGCCTAAAAAATGTTCGTCTGCAGTGCCTGTTTTTAACCTGCTTCGCCGACTGAAATAATTTGCCAGTCCTATACCAATTGTTGGGTGTAACTGACCAAACAACCACTGGCAAAGTTTATTGCGAAAAATCGATTTGATAAATTTATAACCATGATCACCGGGACCTAAACCATCGCCATGACCAATAAAAAAATGTTTGCCATTCCATTCAAATGTTGCAGGTTCATAGTACACTTTTATATTCAATTCTTTTTCGAAGTAACCGCTCATCCACATGTCGTGGTTACCAATAAAGAAGTGAACAGGAATACCACTGTCAGTTATTTCTGCAAGTTTACCCAACAAACGCACATAACCCTTCGGAACTACTTTTTTATATTCATACCAAAAGTCGAACATATCGCCAACGATAAAAATCTCTGCCGCATCCTTGCGAATCGTTTCTAAAAATGCAACGATCTTTTTTTCTCTTATAAGGCTTTGCTGATAATTCGGAGCGCCTAAATGGAAATCGGAAAGGAAGTATATTTTTTTACCGGGAAGTAGTGTCATTATCTTAATTAGAAGACGAGGGTGGATTTATAATAGTTTCTATCGAATTAGTGTTATGTTCTTTTAGTACCTGCAATATCTTATTCATCGTATTGTAAAAATAAACAGATTATAATAATAAACTTAGTCATTCATTCATCTATCGTCCGCTATAAAATTCAAAATTTCTTGCCTTTAACATAAACCGGAGCAGTTTAATTTACTTTATCTTCTGCTTTAAAACCAGCTCCTCTTCATCCCGCTTATAATTTTTATTTTACCAAATCTGCTATATCTTTCCATCGGCACTTTTTATGTACTTGGCGATTTGCTTCCATAATGGAATTTCATTATAATTTCAAAAAAATCAAAATATGTTATTATTAGGTATTGATGTAGGAACCTCGTCTATAAAAGTATCGGTTATTGATGCACAAACACAGGAATGTCTTGCTTCTGAGCAATACCCGGATTCTGAAGCAGAGATCATCTCCCCAAAAAATGGATGGGCAGAACAAGACCCTGAAACGTGGTGGCAATATGTACAGGAAGCCATTTCGAAAGCACATGAATCGGGTGATTATGATCCGAAAGATATTGCTGCCATTGGCATTGCTTATCAAATGCATGGACTTGTGCTGGTGGATAAAGACCAACATGTTTTGCGCAACAGCATCATTTGGTGCGATAGCCGTGCGGTGCCTTATGGCGATAATGCTTTTAGTGCTATCGGCGAAGCTAAATGTTTAAGTTGTCTGCTTAATTCTCCTGGTAATTTCACCGCGGCAAAACTTGCATGGGTAAAAGAAAATGAACCGGAAGTTTTTGATAAGATTGATAAGATGATGTTGCCCGGTGATTTTATTGCAATGAAACTTACGGGTGAAATAAACACCAGTGTTTCTGCATTATCCGAAGGCATTTTATGGGATTTTGAAAAAGAAGATGTTTCTGCAGATGTTATGCAATATTTCGGTTTTGATGAAAGTATTATACCAACTATTCAACCTGTTTTTTCAACACATGGAACGGTTACAAAAGAAGTGGCAGAAAAATTATCCTTGACTGAAGGAATTCCCGTAACCTATAAAGCAGGAGATCAGCCTAATAATGCTTTATCGCTTAATGTGCTTGAACCAGGCGAAGTTGCAGCAACGGCAGGAACATCAGGCGTTATTTATGGTGTAAGCGACCAGTTAACCTACGACAAACAATCACGTGTTAACAGCTTTGCACACGTTAATTATAGCAACGAACAAAAACGCATTGGCGTGCTCCTTTGCATAAATGGGACGGGTATCATGAACAAATGGATAAAAAATCTTATCGGCAGCATGATAAGTTACAGTTCGCTTAACGAATCTTCTTCTTACCTCAATCCGGGAAGTGATGGTATGTTTGTTTTGCCTTTTGGCAACGGTGCTGAACGCATGTTCAATAACAAGATCGTTGGTTCGCATATTGATAACATTGAACTGAACAAACACAAGGAAGCGCATTTGTATCGTGCCGGACAGGAAGGCATTGCTTTTGCTTTTCGTTATGGTCTCGATATTATGCGTGAAAACGGTATGAATCCCTCAGTTATCCGTGCAGGCAAAACAAATATGTTCTTGAGCAATGTGTTTATCGAAGCATTTGTAAACGCTACCAATGCACCGGTTGAATTGCATGAAAGCGACGGCAGTATTGGTGCTGCAATTGGTGCAGGTTTGGGTGCAAAAATTTATAAAAATGCAAAAGAAGCATTCAAAAAAAATAAAGCTCTTGACCTTATAAAACCAACAAAATCAAATGTGTACGAGGAGTTATATCAACAATGGAAACAAGTGCTTTCGCGACATATACAATAGTTTTTCCCCGCTTTTTAATGAACATGTTCCTTGTTGAGTGGTTATATTAAGAAAGAGTGATTACAAAAATCACTAAACAGATCAGAAGAAATAAAATAATAACGTGCCATAAATTAAATTCTATCTCGGCCTCACCTTCAAGTTCAAGATCATGCAAAAACTTGCGTAGTTTATTCATAAAAAAAGATATCAAAGTAAGCTTTAGTAAATAAAAAAAGATTATTTCATCTTTTAATTGTTTCCTTCTGGAGTCTTTAAAATTACAACCACCAGTTGATGAAAAAACTGACGACAATCATTTTTTTTTCTTACGTTCCTCATTATTCGGGCAATGCAGATGAGCCAATTTTGTGTAACAAAAATGAAATACAAATGAGAACAACATCTTTAAGCCACACTGCCACTACAACCCTTAATAAAAGTTTCACTGCTCCTTCTTTTATATCAAATTTTCTTAGTTGGTGCGAAAAGCAGGAAAATAAACGCCTTTTGTGGGTTGGTGCTGGACTTGGACTGCAGGGAAGCGCATTTGCACCAATTACTTTAATGGTGATTTTTCTTACAGGTGGTAGCCTCGTAATGCTTACGCTTGCTGCTGTGGCTTTGATGATGGTGCTTGTTACAAACCTTGCAGCAATGCCAACTAAAGTAACTGTTCCTACTTTGTTTTTAAGTATACTAATTGATCTTGGTGTAATTATAGCTTGTTTGGCAATGGGTCTTGACCATTGATTTTTAAATAATCAACCCTATTTTAAACGAGTGAGTTTTGAGTAGAAAGAAAGGCTGTTCCGTAAATGGAATGGCCTTCTTTTTTGATAATAAATTATCAATAGATAGCAAGTAAAGAGAGGGTGTTTGAGAAGATCTTTTTCGTACGTATAAAGAAAGGATAATTTATAAATGCAAGTGTTTTTCCTGTAGCCTTTGATTATTTGACCAACCATTTTCTTCTTATTACATTACTGAAGAAAATAATCTTGCAAAAGATTCTGCAAATCGTTTTATCCTTCCCCGTTGTTTCCAGTTCTGATAAAATATTTCTTCACTGTTTTCGAGGTCTTCCATAAAAGCTTTTTTTAAAGCAGCATGCACTTTATTATCATAAACAATAGCATTCAATTCAAAGTTCAGATCAAAGCTTCGTATGTCCATGTTAGCTGAACCAACCATGCTAAGGCAATCATCTACTACCATTGTTTTGGAATGGATAAATCCCTTTTTGTATAAATAAATCTTTACCCCGCAGTCGAGCAATTCTTCATAGTAAGAATGCGCTGCATAATTCACCACTACTGCGTCAGAAAAGTCTGGCACCAATAAGCGTACATCCACTTTACTTAACGCAGCCTTTTTTAAAGCATTCATAATGCTTTCATTTGGGATGAAATATGGTGTAGTTATATACACACACTGTTGTGCATTGCAGATAGCTGCAAAATAACTTAGCATGATACTTGCCCTGTTACTGTCTGGCCCGCTATAAGCCAACTGCATCATCTGGTTGCCTTCTTTTATATGCGGCGGAAAATAACAATCATTAACAGGTAGTTCTTCATCCGAACAAAAATTCCAGTTCAGAAAAAAAAGATATTGCAATTGCTTAACTGCGTCTCCGCATATCTTTAAATGCATATCCCGCCAGTAAAATTCATTTTTATTGATCTTGTTATCATATCTGTCACTGATATTAATGCCGCCGGTAAAACCTATACTGCCATCAATAATTATTATTTTTCGATGGTCGCGATAATTATGACGATTAGATAACAACGGGAAGATGATCTTATAAAAAGGAAACAACTTTACGCCGGCCTGATTCAGTTCTTTTAAATATTTGCGAGGAAGAGAAGTGCCTACGTCATCATAAATTATTCTTACTTCCACACCTTCTTTTACTTTTCTTATCAAAATATTTTTCAGCTTATCTGCAATTACACCTTTTTCAATAACATAATATTCTATATGTATATGATGCTTTGCCTGTTTCAACGCTTCGAAAACTGCTTCAAATTTTTCTTCACCATTGTTCAAAATAGCTACATCATTTTCTATTGTTAAAGGCAGTTGCGCATCATTCATTAACAAACGAATGATCTGTTCATTACCATTCAAACTTCTAACCTCTCTTTGCAGCATTTCATTTGAGTGACGGATCATTTTACTTTCGTACCGCTTTACTTTTTCATTGTCTGATAAATATTTTCGTTTGTACAATTTGTTCTTGCGGTAATTCTCACCCAAAGTAAAATAGATAAGAATACCGATATAAGGCAAGGCAAAAAAAAGTAACAGGTAAGCGATCGTTTTGGTTGGATTTCTGTTTTGTGAAATGATAATAATACCTACAACCACGCTTGCTGCATAAGCAAGAACAAGCAGGATATTTACAATATGTGAAGCATCAAAATGCATTGTTTCAATTTACCTTAAAAATGATACCATTGCAAAAGTCTTTCCTGCTTTCTTTAAATACATTTGTGAACAGCAAAAATTATGGGTAATTATATAAGAATTTCTTTTAAGGATATTAATGAAGACCAGTTGCATATATTAATTGCTTTACTGGAAAATATAGGATTTGATGGTTTTGAAGAAGGCGAAAATACCTTAACAGCATATATAAAAGAAGAAGCTTTTGATGCAAAAAAGCTTGAGCAGATCGCAAAGCAAAGCAATGCTTCTTACACCACCTCATTGGAGAAAGAACAAAACTGGAACGCCGTATGGGAGTCAAACTTTCAGCCGGTAATAGTGAATGATTTTGTTGCGGTGCGTGCAAGTTTTCATGAACCAATTGCAGGAGTGGCTCATGAAATAGTTATTACACCAAAAATGAGCTTTGGAACCGGTCACCACGCAACCACCTGGATGATGCTCGAACAAATGAGCAAACTGAATTTTACTGATAAAACAGTTTTTGATTTTGGAGCAGGCACAGGTATTCTTGCCATACTTGCAGAAAAATTAGGTGCATCTGTAGTTATTGCTATTGATAACGATGACTGGAGCATAAGAAATGCAGAAGAAAATTTTTCTACAAACGGCTGCCATAGAATTATCCTTCAACACAGAGACAATGCGGAAATGCAGCAGCATTTTGATATCATTCTTGCTAATATCAATAAGAATATTATTCTTGCTAACCTTTCTTTTTTAATAAAGCAATTGAATGCAGGCGGCTTTATTTTACTAAGCGGTTTGTTAAAAGATGATGAAGCTGATATACTCGATGAACTGAAGAAGTATCCTGTCCATCATGTTCATACTCAGCACAAAGACAAATGGATAATTATTTTATTAACGGCTTAAAAAATGTTATAACCGGTTTTTATCAGGTGTTTATAACATGTGAATTGTTATATTTGTAACCCAACTTTCGCCGCCAATGAATGAAGTTTTACTTATAGCATTAGCTTATCTTATCGGTTCAATCCCTACCTCTGTTTGGGTTAGCAAGTATTTTTTTGGTATTGATATTCGTGATTATGGCAGCGGTAATGCAGGTGCTACAAACACTTATCGTGTATTGGGGTCAAAGTGGGGAACTTTTGTGATGATCGTTGATATGCTAAAAGGTGTTATTGCAACTTCATTATATATTCTGATACCTTATTATACACTTGCCACCAGTGACTGGGATCGTACCAATTTAATGATAGGCTTGGGTCTAGCAGCGGTAGTTGGACATATTTTTCCAATCTGGGCCGGCTTTAAAGGCGGTAAAGGTGTTGCTACTTTATTCGGGATGGTTCTGGCTATTCAACCACTTGTAGCAGCCTGTTGCGTTGGTGTTTTTCTGCTGGTATTATATCTTACACGTTTCGTTTCCTTAAGCTCCATATTATCCAGCATAGCTTTCTCGGTTTTTATTCTTTTTATTTTTAATGATGATGTAACCCTTTACAGAATATTTTCTGTTGCAGTTGCGTTGATGGTAATTCTTACACATCAAAAAAATATTAACCGCATTTTAAAAGGTACAGAAAGTAAAGTTCCCATCCTTAAATATCGGGATCGCCGCCGCAGAAGAAGAAAAGAAGAATAAATCTTCTTGTTATTCTGCTTTAAATAATAATTAAAGAAGCTATTTGAATTATTTATTTTGTGTAACAAGCTAAAGTTTTTATGGCATCGCCTGTTGTGTCACTCACTTGTACTTCAGTTCTCATAGCATCATCAAAATTTCAGAATCACTATTTTCAGTTAGCTCAAACAGTCTCTAAGTTGTGTATAATTGAACCACGCAAGCATGTAGAAACATAGATTTACTTCTATGCGGTTCAAAAAACTCTTTGATTTAAAAGCTTGATTCTATAAAATTATTTTCCTGATTGTGACTGAAGAAACGTAATAAGTTTCTCAAGGTCTTCTTCTTTATTAAATTGTATCTTATTTTCTTTCAAAAAATCTTCTGCAATAGCATCTTTTACTTTGAATGATTTAATGATATTTTTCTTTGTTGCAGGAATAAAATTGTTGAATTTATCACCGATAAAATAGCGGGTGTGCTTTAGCAATAATAATTCACCTCTCGAATTCAGCTTAGCAACTTCTGTACCTCTGTAAATAGATGAAATTGAAGTAATAGCAGAAGTAGAAGAAGTTTGCCCATAGCCACCCATCTTCAGTTCATCAGTTACATCAATTGATTCTCGTTTTGCCAATTTTATAGCAGGATAATATGATACAAGTTGTAAATAACCTTTATCATAATAAAAAGAATCTTTATTGATTGAAACGGTCCGGATAGTTGCTTCATTGTCAATAGCAAGGGTATCGCCTTTGGGATCAATAAACTGCATTTCTCCTTCTAACAAGTTGTAGTTAAGTAAAGCATTTGCAAAGTTGCC
This sequence comes from Bacteroidota bacterium, assembly GCA_023440945.1. Classification (GTDB taxonomy): domain Bacteria; phylum Bacteroidota; class Bacteroidia; order Chitinophagales; family Chitinophagaceae; genus JAEZRL01. The sequence goes on along the minus strand of JAEZRL010000362.1, from coordinate 2,362 downwards.
ATTTCGAAGATGCACGGTCCCAAGAACGAACTGCGGGTAAATATATTTTAAACTATCCGGCAGGCTTACACTTATCTCGTCGCCAGCCTTTACTGTATAACCTTTCTTTTGCCCGGAAACATTTAAAACAGGCAATAGTAGAATAATGATAATAACAGCATTTCTCATACCTGTTAAGATACGAAGAAGATCAGTTGAAATAATAACTTATTCTTTTACGGGAAGTTCAATAATAAACTCTGTTCCTTCGCCTTCTTCGCTGTTAACCAGTATATCGCCGCCCTGTGCTTTTATCATATCATAACTTAGACTTAAACCAAGACCTGTTCCTTTGCCTGTTGGTTTTGTAGTGAAGAAAGGCTGAAATATTTTATCCAGAATATCTTTTTTTATCCCGGTTCCATTATCTTTTATTTTTATTCTCACTGCCTTAATAACCGCGGATTCGTCGAAACATTTTTCAGTTGTGATATGAAGTGCTGGTTCATAATCATTGTCACTATCAGCTCCGATCAAATAAGGCATTTCCTGCTTCTTTTCTGCCATCGCATAAAACGCATTGTTGAAAATATTTAATAGGACGCTGCCTACATCCTGTGAAATCGTTTTTATTTCAGGAAGGCTTTCATCAAAATCTCTTATTACAGTTGCATGAAATGTGTTATCCTTCGCAGTAATGCTTCTGTAACTCAGACGTAAAAATTCTTCTGTTAATGCATTGATATTTGTAAGTACTTTTTCGCCGCTGCTTTTCCGTGAATGCTGCAGCATTGCTTTTACAATTTCACCTGCACGGTGGCCATGATGAATTATCTTTTCAAGATTTTGTTTTACATCTTCGGCTATCAGCATTGCTTCACCCTCATTACCGGTAGACCACTCGCTCTGCATATCTTCCAGCAATTCTTTACTCACTTCCGAGAAATTATTTACAAAGTTCAACGGGTTTTGTATTTCATGTGCAATGCCTGCAGTGAGCTCTCCAAGAGAGGCCATTTTTTCTTTCAGAACCAGTCTTGTTTGTGTTGCTTTTAATTCATTCAGCGCTTCATCTGTTTTTGCCTTTTGCTGTTGCAGTAACAAATATGCTTTTTGTTTCTGTTTATTATTTCGCCATAACATCAGCATGATTGCAAGAAAGATACAGGAGGCAAAGATCACCAAAGTAAGTTTTATTTTCGCACGGTATTGCATCTTCTCCTTTTCAATAGCTTGCTGCCTTTGAAACTCTGTGAATTTTAAATTCTGTACTTTCTTTACTTCCTCTACGTTAAATAAACTGTCTTTTGTTGCAATGCTTAATTCCTGGTAATGAAAAGCGCTATCAAATTTCTTTTTCTCTTTAAATGCATCTTTCAAAAAGATGGTCACATCCAAAACCTGTTTCAGATAATGCAATTGGTTTGATAGCTGCAAGGAATGTCTTGCATAAAAAACAGCTGAATCCATTTTCTTCTGCTCTTTTGCAACTTTTGCAAGACCAAAATAATTTGCTGAAACAACCTGCTCATCATCCACCTCTTTAGCAAAAGGAATGCTTTCACGATAATAATTTGCTGCTGCTTCAAACTGGTTGAGATAAAAATATATTTCGCCGTAAGTGTTTAAGATAGCTCCTCTCATTTCTTTGTCACCTGAACGCTTACTTAAGTCGTAAGACTGATTCATATAATACAATGCAGAATCTGCTTTTTGCATACGTAAATAAACACTGCCTAAACTATAAAGATCGAATAACAAACCGTAATTATCTTTTGCTTTTTCATCTTCAGCTTTTGTTTTGAAGAGGTAATACAAAGCATGGGTATAATCCGATTGCTCGGTGTACACATCCGCGATGTTGAAATATGTAACTGCCAGGTTTTTATCTTTTTTTAAACGCTCTTTCATCTCTAATGATTGCAGGTACATTTCGAGGGATCTGGAATAATCACCTGCGTGAAAATATACATTGCCTAAAGCGTTAAGGCAGTAAGCCTTTCCTCTATCATCTTTTATCTGCTCGGCAAGCGTCAACCCTTTTTGTGCATAAACCAAAGCAGAATCAGGATATGAAGAAAGATAGGCATAACTGATGTCAGAAAGAAGAAGAACACGTGCAGGCTCAGATTTTGCTGTGGGAAGCAACTTTTTTAAACTGTCGGCTTCTGCATTTTGCGCATGCAGAACAAATACACCCAGCACACTTGTCAAAAGCAGTAACAGCTTTTTCATAAAAATAAATTGAAATGAAAGAGTGCTTCACTCTGCTATTAAAATAATGGTGCAAGGTAGAGCAAGTTACAATCAACATCAAGAAGCGATGTAATCAATTGTGTAATTATATGTATGAACTGAAAGAATACTATTAGCCCGTCAAAAT
>JAEZRL010000244.1 GCA_023440945.1 Bacteroidota bacterium | reverse complement strand
ATGTCAAACAACACAACACACCAGATCAGTCTAGAGCAGGCAGTTGAGATGACATCCCGTTACCGTGAAAACCGTCCTGCAAATTTTCCGCTTTATGAAACGTTTGAAAGGCAAGCGATAGACAGACTATTGGCAACTGCCGGATGCGAATATTTGAGAATATACTATGGAATGAAAGCGGATATGCAGGCTGACGCGATTCTTGTAGCGGTGGATGCCAACAACCAGGATATATTACCGACGTCGCAAACAACCACTGCAGAACAATTATCAGCTGATGATGATCCTATTGTTGTAGAAGACGGGTATCGCTGCCCGCAATTCTGCCCGTCTAATTCACCTTTAAATCCATGAAAAAATATGAGTAAATTCGGGACCAGTATCTTTTTAAATCATTCTATCCTTATAGCTGCAGTTATCGCAGCTATAAGGTTTAAGAAAATGGATAAAAGCTTTTATCCGTTTATTGCTTTTATTACATTAAGCCTGCTTAATGAGTCGTTAAGCCTTTTGCTCATTTATAAAACAGGTAGCAATGCTTTCAACTCGAATATTTATGTTTTAATTGAATATTTCATTATCCTTTTCCAGTTTTACAAGTGGAAAAACGACGGGCCTTCAACCTACCTGCTTTTCGCAGTTCTTGGCCTCGTTATCTGGGTAGCAGACAATATGGTAATTCATTCATTGTATCAAAATAATTCTATATTCAGAATTTTCTATTCCCTGGTCATACTGTTTTTTGCGATAGATGCCACAAACTGGGTGATCACATTTTCAACGGGCAGTGTGTTGAAAAATCCCATCTTTCTTATTTCAACCACTTTTCTTTTATTCTTTTCCTGCAAAACGTTCATAGAAATATTCAATGTGTTTGAGACCAGGTTAAGCATTGCTTTTTATGAAAGGATATGGCAATCTTTTTCGGTTATTAACTTTATAGCAAACATTATATATGCAATAGCAGTATTATGTATTCCAAAGAAACAGGAATTTATATTTCAATATTAGTGGCTTTCATCGTCTTTGCATTCCTGGTGATATTTTTTGTGATCACCATAGTCGGGTATCAAAAGAAGATGAGAAAAATTCGTGTTCAGAAGATTACATCGGATACGAACCTGCTTGAAAAAGAACGTGCAAGAATAGCAGCAGATCTACATGACGATCTTGGCGGTCTTATTGCCTCTGTGAAGCTGATGCTGCAAGGGATCAGGATGAAACAACCGTCTACCTCTAACCTTACGGTGGAAGCAGAACAACAGATAGACCAGATTATGAATAAACTAAGGGCCGCATCCTACAATCTTACGCCTATGGTTTTGCAAAGAAAGGGTTTGACGGCGGCACTTGAGGAACTGATCATGAAACTCAATTGTAACAGTGCAATGAAAGTTCGGTCGAGTATCAGCGTAAAAGATGTAAAAAAAGAAAGTGAGATACATATATTCAGGATCATACAGGAGATATTGAGCAACGCCATCAGGCATAGTCATGCAACAGAAGTAAGATTAGAGTTAAGAAACGTGCAAAACAAAATCCAATTATATATACAGGACAATGGTATCGGTTTTATTAAACAGGAAATAGCGAAACATGCTGCAGGGATTGGTCTGCTGAATATTGTATCGAGGGTAGACATCTTAAAGGCGAAGATGACCTTAACAACTGAAAAGAATAAAGGTGTTGCATTTCTAATTAACATTCCTAATTAGCGATATGATGAAACATACAATCACAGTTCTTATTGCAGACGACCATGCAATCTATCTCAAGGGACTTAAAAGCTATCTCGCGAATTTTGCTGAAATTGAAGTGATCGGTGAAGCATCAGACGGTAACGAATTGGTTGAGATGGCATCTTTAAAAAAGCCTGATGTAATTCTTACTGATCTAATCATGAAAAACATGGGCGGCGTAGAGGCTATAAAGGAAATAACGGCGACAAAGCCCCATCCGGTATGTATTGCCATCTCAACTTTTGATAGTGAATGTTTAATAGTGGACGCATTGGAAGCAGGAGCTTTGGGTTATATCATAAAGAACGCTGAAAGCGGTGAAATAGTGGAAGCGATAAAAACAGTAAATAGTGGCTATCCTTATTACTGTAATTCTACATCAAGCCAACTCCGAAAACTAATCGGTCAGAGTAAATTCAATCCATACGATGCAGAGCATCAACAGATATTTTCAAATCACGAAAAAGAAATTATTCGCCTGGTATGTGAAGAGAAAACAAATGAAGAGATCGGGAAAGAGCTTTTTATGAGTAAACGTACAATTGAGAAACACAGGGCCAAAATTCTTAAGAAAATGAATGTAAGAAACACGGCAGGCATTGCTGTTTATGCAACCAAAAATTTTCTGATAGCCCCATCTTTTTGATCAGAAAATATTTCCCTTCTATTTTATGTAAGCTTATCACCGTTAAAAAAAGTGATATGGAAAGATTATTTGCACATTTAAGTAGTATCCATCCGCTTTCACAGGCATTACAGGAACAACTCCTGGTGCTGCTGAAGGAAAAAGAGATCGAGAAAAAGAGCTTTCTTCTGAAGTCCGGTCATATATGCAGGTCTATTTATTTTATTGACAAAGGACTATTCAGGTGTTTTTACATGAAAGATGAAAAAGAAGTTTGCTCCTGGTTTATGAAAGAAGGCGATGTTATTATTTCGGTTCAAAGTTTTTTTCAGCAGGTAACAAGTATTGAAACTATTGAAGCGTTGGAAGATGGTGTAGTATACTACGTTACTTATGAAGAGCTGCAGTATTTATACAAAACTTTTCCTGAATTCAATTATGTGGGACGAGTGCTTACTGAACAATACTATATTCTATGTGAACAAAGATTATACTCTATCCGGATGCAACGAGCCGCTGAAAGATACCAGTATTTACTAGATCATTTTCCTGAACTGATATTACGTGTTCCTTCTAAGTATATAGCTTCTTATCTCAGCATTACAGAAGAGACTTTGAGCAGAATAAGAAATAAAATAAAAACTTGATTTTTATCAATTCGCAAGGGCAATAATGGCTCCTACATTTACATCAGGAACGGACACTGTTACAAAAGCAAAATCAATGACGAGATAATGTTGGAACAAGTAACAACTTATAAGCACATAACCCTCCTTGCCTCATTAACAGGATTTTTATAGCAAGGACAATTTATCATCCTTAAATAAAAGCTTATGAAACAGGTTACCATTTTCATTCTTTTAGCTGCACTTGTTACGGCCTGCAAAAAAGATCAACCCCTTCTTCAGAAGAATCAGAATGAAAAGTATTTAAACCGGGTGGTGAGATGCCTGAAGGATAGTTTAACAGATAAAGACTTCATGTCAGTGGATTTTGGGCATTTCTCTTTAAGCGAAGACAGCCAGAACAATAGTATTATCATAAGATTGGGGATGAAGGGTGCTTCGATAGAAAACGATTTCATTCTTGTTCAAACTAACACGGACACTGTAATTACAAAGGGAAGCATCGTTCATATTGAGGAAGAAAAAACGAATGGAAATGAAAGGTTCATCATTACAATAAGCTCATTAGGGAGGCAGACTAGCTATGTCTTAAAGGAAAGCACCAAAAGAGGCGGAGCGCCAAACCAACGTGCTCCCACAGATACACACGATCTTCCGGAAGTGGTGGTGACGGCTTATTCTCGCGGTGGTATATCTACCAGATGGTATTTTTACGCCGCGCTGTTAGGCTACGGCGGAAGCGGTGCAGGGTATAATGGAAGCAACATGTACGGTTCGGCTTCCTATGGTGGACATCGGGGCGGAGGTGGGACACCGACTGATAAAACAATCATTATCGAAACAGAAAGTACCGCTTATCCTGCTATTAATTTACAGCAATACTTGAAGTGTTTCAATTATGTATCTAATACAAATGCAACTTATACAATTTCAATATTAACAGACCTGCCTGTGAATGGTGATCCCGATAAGCTGTTCGATTGGCGAACACTTTCTCCGGGTCATACCTTTCTGCGGTTTAGAAAAACAAATGGAAATGAAAGTGTGCAGCAAAGCATCGGGTTTTACCCCCAGGTCGGATGGAAGGCAATAGAGGCATCTGCGCCTGTTGCCAGCAAGTTTGTAGATAACCAGGGACATGAGTTTAATGCTTCTCTTACAATTGTTGTAGCTGAGGATAAATTTAAAAGGGCGTTGAACGAAGTTGCTTATTTATCAACCATGAGATATGATATTGATAATTTCAACTGCACTGACTTCTCTCTTGCAGTATTTAATGCGGCAAGCAGCGAGCCTTTGTTTATACCAAAATATCACCTTCCTGGCAGTATGTATGGCGAAGTATCCAATACACCACAGGGTTTATATAATGAATTAGTAACTTTAAAAAGTGTGGGCACCTATCCGGGCGAAATTGAAATACCGGGGATTTGCGGTTACGTGGGTTCCAGTCACGGTCCTTGTCAATAATTCTAAAAATCGAGCATTATGAAGAAGATGGTAAGGATATTAACACATCCAATTTTATTGATTCTATCTTTTTGTTTTTTGATCATTTCAGGTGAGGCAATGGGAGGCTTCTTTCTTATCTATCTTTTGTTTGGCTTACCACATGGCGGGTTACATTCTATTCTTGGATTTGCCGGGATTGCTCTGCTTATTATCGCTTTGTATTCTTCAAAGCATAACCATAAGAGCGAGGTTTTACAAATAACTGGAGCGCTATGCTTCGCCGGTTCTCTTATTTGTTTTTTTACCCAACCAGGAGCAAGTTATAACTATGATACTTTTTATCAAACAGTTCCACTTAGTACCATCATTTTATTTACTGTTTTATTATTGTTCTTTGTGGCAGTAAACATACACCGCATCATCAAATTAAGATCATCACCCCCACGGGATTTGCATGGTATATGAATTAGGTCGTTTGAACGTCCACATTTTTACTATTCCGTCCTGTAACGGAGGTTGTAATTCAAAGAACGGCCTGAAAATCTGATATAGCTTATATTATTCAAATTGTTAACCAATTTGATGTTCAATACTTGTGTTGCCTTTACGCGTGTCTCCCTACTATAAACAATCATATCAACAGAAGAAAAAACCGCTCCATTCATCTGAATGTGGAAGAGGTAAGTGAATTGTTGAGGACTGAAGGGTGAATGGAGCTTATTTATCAAGAGTGTTCTTGTTACCTCAGACTAAAAAAGGTAGAGTATGAAAAAGTGTGTCCCGGGAGTAACTAAACGATTGACTACTATTAAAAAGATTTTTATGAAAAACTTCTTATCCATCTTCGTGTTCGGCCTCCTTGTTTCCTGCAATACTGCGGAACTTACGCGGCAAGAAGCTTTTGAATTAATAAGACAACAAAAGCCTTACCCTAAGGTTGTTGATTACGATATTTATTGTGGTGATCCCTCATTTGCAAAACTTGCTTTAAAGGCAGGACTTGATAAAAAGGGACTGGTTACAATGCAGCAAACACAAAAACTAAAAGATATAGGAAAGCCATTAATTACATTTAAAGAGAAGGCTAAACCTTACCTATTACCAACACCTGAGAAGGATAGAGATATTCTTGTTCAAAAAGTAAAGTTAGCGGATGAAGAAATAGGGGAGGTGGTAACAATACAAATTACAAACGATAACACACAAGCGATTGTTGAATACACAACAAAGTATAAGAATGTAAATGATTTTGCAGGCATGACGCCTTTTAATTTTAGCAAAACCAATCACAAAAAGGCTTTTCTTTTTAAGGATGATAAAAAATGGAAGTTGAAAAAGTAGCTGTTGAATTGAAACATAAAATCCAATGTACTAATAATACCTAATCAAATATTTCATCTTCCCTATCATTCTCCTGGTACTTTTTACTAAAGCTTTCAAATCGACTTAGAGAAGTTACCTTATGGCAAAATATTCTCTAAAAAAGATTGCCCTATTGTGAGTCAAGCAACAATAGAGGAATCTTGACGTGTACACTTATCCAACCTCTATTTGACTTATAAGCGGTGTGGCGTTAACATAAGTGAGCATATAATTTCAAAAACTAATTGGTGTTAAGCATGATTTGTGTAGGATGGGTTTTGGAATGGTTAGATTCTCTTATTACAGGTTCACTTAATCCTGAGAAGAATGATTTGAATGGGCTTTCAGATGAAGACATCTATTGCATCGCCACACGAGTAAAAGAGGAAAAGGAGCGGTTGTTGGTCAATCTAAAAAAGCAACTCTTCAGCCTCAGAAAGAAAAAGCACGCAGTCTTCCTTGTCAATCAGCTTCATTCTTCATTCATTGTGCTAATGAACCAAGTATTAAAACATCAGAAAGATCAGAAATTAAACAGGCAATCCTTTGGAGAGTTATATAGTGCGCTTATATCCGTTTTTCAGGAGTCTCTTTCCTTTATTGAACTTCACTTTATTGCTTATTTAAAAACAGATCAATCAATACATAAAAAAGAGACAGAAATTATTCCTGAAAAGAATGCATCTCAAAAATTACTCTGTGACTTATCTGTTGATCAAATGGCTTTATTGCTGCGTTCTGCTGAAGATTTGAAGATCATAACGGCTCGAAGCATTAACTCCTTATTTAAAACAATTGTTCCTCACCTATCTACTCCCAACCAAGACAATATATCCCCGGATAGCATGCGCAGCAAATCCTATGTTGCTGAAACAAGAGATAAAGAGATCGCTATCCAGGCACTGGAAAAAATGATTAAAAGAATAAAGGAGTATTGACATCATTCCTGCACAAATCCTTCGTATTGCGAAGCCTTATCAAAAAGATCCGATTTACTAATGCGATTTGACAATTTTCTTGCGCTATGCGACTCAAGTGAATCAACAAATATTAAAGTCAATTAGATGTTCATTAGCCGTTTGTTCTTTTCTTATAAGATTCACTTTTGCAAGAAAATAAAAATATTTTGAAGGAACCTTGAGGCACTTACGTTTATTAGCGGTTTACTATTGAACCGCAGGCATACTGAGGTTAGGATTATTTTCTACTTCTTTATCTTTCTTAAACTCCAGCTTACCAAACTTCCATGTGAAATTGAGGCCTATAGACCGAAAAGGAATTTTACGATTATTTGTTACATTGAAGTTAGGGCCATATAAATAGGTTTGTTGTGTGATGTATTTACTGAAAGGATTTACAGCTGTAAGTGCGAGGCTGCCTTTCTTATTCCAGAACTGTTTACGAATGGCCATGCTGTAAGTTGTAAAAGAAGGATAGCTTCCCTGCGCTTCATGTCGTGCAGAATTAAAGTTGCCAAAGAATTCTGCAGCCAACGTATTGGTAAACTGATAAGATGCATTGAGATTGAAACGGTAATTAAAACTTGTAGAGTTATAGCCTTTATCAATTGCATTAATGATATGACGGTGAAAGAAGAAAAGATTTGTTCTGAGATTGAATTTTGTAGTGAAATGAATATCACCAAAAAAGCTTACACCTGCATTTTTTTCTACCCCGATATTCTCTCTTGTGCTTACAGATACATTGGTATAAGTTGAATCACCAATTTTGAATGTTGGATAATAAATAACAAATGGTTGAATATCTCCTTTGTTTTCCTGGTAAAATAAACTGACCATGAAAGAGCCTGACTTTTTCAAATCCCTGCTATAACCTAACTCATAACGATTACCAATTTCCGGTTTCAAGTTAGGATTACCTACCGAGATATTCTTTGGATCGCTTGTATTAATGTATGGATTCAAATCGCCGTAATCAGGTCTTTCAATTCGTTTTGAATAACTCAGTTTCAGTGTCTGTTTCTCTCCTATACTTTTGGAAAAGAATACAGAAGGAACAAATGTGTTATATCCCGGAGTGCTTCCCTGCTGTCCGGCATCGGAATAGAAAGAGTTTATCTTTGTTCTTTCGTAGCGACCTCCAATTTTTGCATTCACAATCTTTGCAACAGGAAAACTTATTTCAGAATAAAAGGCATATACTTTTTGATGGTAATCGAGATAGTTCGATAAAGAAGTATCAAACGTGTATTTATCAAATGGCACATTGTACATTAAAACATTTGAAGTGCTTTTGATATCATAAAAAGTTATTTTACCACCTGTTCCCAAAAAAATGTTTTTTGTTATCGGATGCGTGTAATCAATTGTCATCTGCGTTTCTTTTTCTTTGCCCGGATTATTGCTGTTGGTACCATAATACAATGAATCCTGCGGAAGTAGAAATTGTTCGTTAGATGCACCTCTGAGATTATTCCCTTTGCTGGTATTGATATCAATATCAAGTTCCTGGTCTTCTTTTGTAAATGTTCTTTTATAGCTGAGGTCTGCATCAATAGTATGTTCACTAAATATGCCTGTCGAGTTGTTGAGCACATTCATTTGTGATAAGGGGTTAGTCATGTTTGTGCTCTCGTAAATCAATTGCGACTGGTTAGTATAACCTGAACCGTTATAACCGAAATGATCAAAGGAAAGAGAACCTGAAAAACTGTTTTTCTCTTTCAATGTCCAATCAAATCCAACACTTGATTCATAGCCCGATCTTTTAAAATGACTCAAACTGTTCTGCTGCAATTCAACCATTGTTTTAGAAGCAGTATCCGAAGAAAGACGATCGGAAGATGAAGGTGTTTCTGAATTCAATCTTGCATTACCGCTAAAGAAAGCATTCACGCCAAATTTTCCTTTGCGTGCATTAAAATTCAACGAACCGTTTTCCATTCTTGTACCAACCGTTACACCAATACTTGTATTAATACCTTCAGCATTATTTTTCTTGAGAACAATGTTTATGATCCCACCCAATCCCTGTGCATCATATTTTGCACCGGGGTTTGTTATCACCTCAATACTTTTTATTTGATTGGCAGGAATGGATTGCAACACATCTGAAATACTGCTGCCATAGAGTGTGGAAGGTTTTCCGTTGATCAAAAAGCGTATGCTTGAACTGCCTGCCAGTTCAACATTACCATCAACATCAACCGATACCTGTGGCACTTTCTTCAGTACATCTGTTGCCACGCCTGTTTGTGAAGTAATATCCCTCTCAGCATTAAAAACAAGCTTATCAATCTTATTTTCAATCACCCTGCCATGGGTTGTTACCGTAACGCCTTGCAATGTTTGTGTCTTTTTATGAAGGATGATGGTATTTAGATCTATCTTTTCATGTTTTTGATTAATAGCAACGTTAGAAACGGTTGATGGATCATATCCGATAAAATCAATCACAACCTTATAACTTCCTTCAGCAACATTTGTAACTGTAAATTTTCCCGAATTATCGGTTATCGAACCGTTAATAGCTTTCTTGTCATTCTGTTTGTACAAGGTAATGGTAGCAAACTCAAGCGGATTTTGGGTTATTGAATCTATTACCTTACCGGTGATCTCCGCGTTAGCTTTGGCAGTTTCTTTTGTTTGTGAAAATGCTGCCACAAATGTTTGCAACAATGCAATAAGTATAATTCCCTTCTTCAATGGTTCGGTTTTGAGCGGATGCAAAGCTATTTTTCAATTCTGTAGCAATTTTGTTTTAAGAAAACTTTCTAACCTTTATTAACTGGCATAATTCTATATCTATTAACTGGCATAATTCTATATCTATTGACTGGCATAATTCTATATCAAACACAAAGACAAGGAAGTTTTTAGAATATGCAATGGAGAAAATATTTTAAGAGATTACCGCTCCGAATCTTGCTTTTGATGCTGCTGTTTGTAGCTGCATTGTTCTTATTTACTTTAATCGTGCACGAAGTACTTTCTGAAAATGAACAGGAGTTTGATAACCAGGTTTTTCATTTCTTTTACAATTATATTATTGCTCCCGGACTTACACCTCTTATGAAATTTTTTACTTTCATGGGCTCGGTTCCTATTCAAATTACCATTTACCTTGGCTTGCTCTTTTTTTATTTCTTTATAAAAAAACAAAAATCAACAGCATGGGATATTATTACAATTGGAGTTTCAGGATTGTTGCTTACGGTTTTACTAAAAGATATTTTTCAGAGAGCAAGGCCAGTGAATCCGCTTATTAATTCAGCATTCGGATATAGTTTCCCTAGTGGTCACGCAAGCACAAGTTTTATTTTATATGGCTTACTCACTTATCTCATTGCGAAAGAGAACATTTCTGTTTTAATAAAGTATATCCTGGCTATCGTGCTTATTTCGCTATCCTTAGTGATCGGATTTTCTAGAATTTATTTAAGAGTTCATTATGCAAGTGATGTACTGGCAGGATTTTGTACAGGCTACGCCTGGCTTTTTATATCAGTTTCGCTTTTAAAATATTTCAGGAAGTAACTCGTTATTGAACATCGAATATCTTTAAAAGTAAAAGCCTGTAATGAAATCACGACAGGCTTTAGAAGGAGTTGAGAAGTTGTTTTATTCTTTTTCTGTATTTACAAAGTTTCCGTTTTCATCAAACACAACATCCTTACCTTTTACTTCTGCTTCATATGTTACTTTGCCTTTTGCATCTGTAATTTTTGAAGCTTCTGAGATGGAAACGTTCTTATAGGTTTTCTTTAAATAATCGGTAGCTGAAGATGGAAGATCATTTACAGAAATTGCTCTTCCAATTTCAATAAAAGTGCCGGAAGGTGTATACATGGCAGTGTTATCT
>JAEZRL010000235.1 GCA_023440945.1 Bacteroidota bacterium | reverse complement strand
AAGGGGCATTTATCTCTGGTCCCTGGTAAAAAACTTATGCTGTATCTGCACGTCCATCACCATTTGTATCTTCAAGTATCATTATCCTATCGCCTTTCGGATTTGTTGGATTTCCATTAATATCTGGCCTGTAATTATAAGCCTCTGTTATCCAGACCCGTCCCCGTTCATCCACATCCATGTTTGTGGGGTTCTTCAACATTGGTTCTGTTGCAAAAGTGTGCACTTCCAGACCATCAAAAATCTCCAAGCCCTTCAATGCATTTTCAGGCATTCGCAATTGAGCATCTGTAAGGCTGTCGTTTGAGTTGGTTGAATCTTCATTACCATTTTTACAGGAGAAAAGAATAGCTGAAGAAAGAAATAGCAAGACAAAGAATGCAAAGCTTCTTGCTGATAAGCAGTTAATATTTTTTTTCATCCGCTGACTTTAATCGTTAGATTGACAATTAAAAATTAAGGTAAACAAGATAGTTTATTCCAACAAAATTAACTTTACATGTTATACCCTAATAGTATTTATGTTACCGGCTTAAATGGTACTATTTAACTTTAGTTGTGTCACTCACTTCAGCGTCTGCACTTCCTTTTACAAGTTTAATCAACCTTTATTTTTTCAATGCTGCTATAATTGTTAAAAGCATTTATAAAAATCTCGTGAAAGCATTGGAGGAACAGTGTTTGCGTAGTATATACTGTAATTGTTTTATTCACTTTTAAATTGAAGTATTATGGGTAGCTTATCAGGAAAAAAAGTAGCGATATTAACTGAAAATGGTTTTGAAGAAGTTGAATTAACAAGTCCGAAAAAGGCTTTGGAAGATGCTGGTGCAACGGTACAAATTGTTTCGCCTCAGCCACAGAAAGTAAAAGCCTGGGATAAAGATCACTGGTCTATTGAATTGCCCGTTGATGTGCAGATAGACAATGCAAACGCTGAAGATTACGATGCATTAATGTTACCTGGCGGCGTTATGAATCCGGATAAATTGCGTATGAACGAAAAAAGTGTAGAATTCGCTCAACAATTTATTAATGCAGGTAAGCCAATTGCCGCTATTTGTCATGGGCCACAGTTGCTGATCGAAACAGGTTTTGTAAATGGAAAAACAATGACTTCATATCCATCTTTGCGTACCGATTTGGAAAATGCAGGTGCCAAATGGCAGGATGAAGAAGTAGTTACAGACCATGGTTTTGTTACAAGCCGTAGTCCAAAAGACCTTGATGCTTTCAACGAAAAAATGTTAGAAGAATTCAAAGAAGGTGTGCATGCACATGCATAAGCTTTTTGAATATTCAAAAACCACCTGCCAGAGGTGGTTTTTTGTTTTCCAGGTGTACATTATTTAAGTATTTCATCAACATCAACTTCCTCTTCCGCCTCTTATAAGCGAAAGCAAAAACAACACAATGAAGATGAAGAAAATAATTTTTGCAATTGTTGCTGCACCTGCTGCTATGCCGGTAAAGCCAAGAATGCCGGCAATGATGGCGATTATCAAAAAAATGATTGTCCAACGTAGCATAATATAATGTTTTGAGGTGAGGAATACTTCATGGATTCATAAAATGTGCCAAACCAAATTCTTATAGTTCTTCCTCTTTAAAAACAGTGGGTACATTTTTATTATATATTTACAAGGTCTGAAAGAATTTGAACAATTATGGACAGGATAAGAACTATTATTACAGGGACAGGGTGTTATATTCCACCTCAAGTCAAAAGCAATAAGGAATTCTTTATAAATACTTTTTATGGAGAAGACAATAAAATAATACCTACACCTCCCGAGGAAATAGTGCGAAAATTTATGCAGATAACTGGTATTGAAGAAAGGCGTTATATTGATAAGGATCTTAAAACTTCTGATATAGCTGCGGTAGCAGCAAGGCTTGCTATAGAAGATGCAGGCATTGATCCGGAAACTTTAGATCAAATAATTCTCGCACATAATTTTGGTGACGTTTTATACAATACAATTCAATCAGATGCAGTGCCCTCTCTTGCTGCAAGAGTAAAATCCATTTTAGGTATTCGTAATCCTGCCTGCGTAGCGTATGATGTTTTATTTGGTTGTCCCGGATGGCTGCAGGGGCTAATACAAGCTGATGCATTTTTTAAAGCAGGTATTGCAAAAAGATGTTTGATAATTGGCGCAGAGTCATTAAGCCGTGTAATTGATGTTTTTGATCGCGATAGCATGATTTTCAGCGATGGTGCAGGCGCATGCATTGCCGAGGCTAAAGATGAAGAAGAAGTTGATAATGGCATTCTTGGTTCAAGTGCTTTATCTTTTACTTCAGAAGAAGTTGGCTACATAAATATGGATTCTTCCTATTATCCCGGTGCAGATCCTTCGACAAGATATATGAAAATGAAAGGACGGAAAGTGTATGAATTTGCATTAAAATATGTACCTGAAGCAATGAAAGTTTGCCTTGATAAAAGCGGTGTATCTATTACAGATATAAAGAAAATCTTCATTCACCAGGCTAATGAAAAAATGGATGAAGCAATTGTAAAAGGGTTTTACAAATTATATAATGCACAGGTGCCGGAAGATATAATGCCGATGAACATTCGTGAATTGGGAAACAGCTCAGTTGCCACTATTCCTACACTGCTGGATATGGTTCGCAAAGGAATGTACAAGCAACACGAATTGTTGAAAGGAGATATTATTTTGTTCGCATCTGTTGGCGCCGGAATGAATATTAATGCAGTTTGTTACAAATTATAATTCGTAATGACAGAGTAAGAAAAATTATTTGATGAAATCACTATTTCACTTCTTCTTCTGTACTAAAACGATCAACTGTTTGAATACCCTGCAAGCTTTTTAAGCGTTCTACTAACATATCAAGTTCTTCTTTATCATGCACAAAAACTTTGATCGTTCCTTCAAAAAGTCCTTCAGAGGATTCAATGGTGAGCGCTGAAATATTAACCCTCATTTCACCGCTTATAATATTTGTTATCTTATTAATAACGCCTACATCATCCATACCAACAATTTTCAATCCCGTTAGGAAAGAAATTTCTTTATTCTTTGCCCATTTTGTTTTTACAATACGATGCCCATAATTTGCCATCATTTGTGCAGCATTTGGACAATTGGTACGATGAATAATAAGACCCTTTCCCGTACTTACAAAACCAAATACGTCATCACCCGGAATAGGATTACAGCACTTTGCCAAAGTGTACATGATGCGATCGCTGCTTTCACCAAAAATGATAAGTTCGGAATCTTTTTTGTGGGCGGGATGTTTTGTTTCCGGTACTTCTGGCTTTGTTTCCGGTACTGCTTTCTGAGGTTTGGGCGGTTCGAGTCTGTCGCCAATAACCGTAAAATCTTTTAACTCTTTAAGATCAATTTTTTTTATCGAAATATTGAAATAAAGATCAAGTGGTGAATTAACCTTATAAAAACTTATAAGTTCATCAATATTATGTTGGTTAAAAGCTGCACCGATTCCTTCAATTTTGCGCTGTGCAAAATATTTTCCTTCTTCTGCTATTTTCCGTTTCTCTTCTTTAAGCGCATCTTTTATTTTGCTTTTTGCTTTTGCCGTAACAACAAAACCAAGCCAGTCTTCATTAGGTTTTTGTTTATTACTTGTGATGATTTCGATTTGGTCGCCACTTCTTAACTTATGACTAATAGGAACCAACTTATGATTCACTTTTGCGCCAATACATTTTGACCCGATAGCAGAGTGAATAGAGAAAGCGAAATCAAGGGCAGTAGAACCAATAGGCAGCATTTTTACATCGCCTCTTGGTGTGTAAACATAAATTTCTTCTGCGAGAAAACTTGTTTTAAAATCCTGCAGAAAATCAACCCCATCTGTATCCTGACTTGAGATTACTTCACGTATTTGTGCAAACCATTTATCAAAACGATCTTCATTGTTACTTCCTTCTTTGTATTTATAATGAGCAGCCAGACCTTTTTCTGCGATCTCATTCATGCGTCTTGTGCGTATCTGCACTTCTACCCATTTTCCCTGTGGACCCATTACGGTTGTATGCAAAGCTTCGTAACCATTGTTTTTGGGATTGCTTAACCAGTCGCGTAAACGTTCAGGAGAAGGAGTATATTCATCTGTAATAAGTGAATAAACCTTCCAGCAATCTTCTTTCTCTTTTTCAGGAGGAGAATCAAGAATTACACGAATAGCAAACAAGTCATAAACTTCTTCAAAAGCAACACCTTTCTTTTTTATTTTATTCCAGATAGAATGAATGCTTTTTGGACGCCCATAAATTTCAAAATTAAAACCACCCTTTACAAGTTTCTCTTTGATAGGTTTGATAAACTCGTTGATATATCTTGTTCTTTCTCTTTTTGTTTCTGCTAATTTTCTTGCAATAGATTTATATTCCTGCGGTTCAAGATATTTCATTGAAAGATCTTCCAACTCAGTTTTGATATTATACAAGCCCATGCGGTGAGCCAAAGGCGCATATACCCAAACGGTTTCGCTGGCAATCTTCAATTGCTTCTCCCGCTTCATATAATCAAGCGTACGCATATTGTGCAAACGGTCGGCCAGTTTTATCAATATAACTCTTGGATCATCTGTAAGTGTAAGAAGAATCTTTTTAAAGTTCTCTGCCTGCTGACTGCTGTTAGCATCTATAACATTTGAGATTTTTGTAAGTCCGTCAACAATGCGTGTGATCTCGCTTCCAAATTCACGTTCAATATCTTCTAATGTAAGATCGGTATCTTCAACTGTATCATGTAACAAAGAACAGATACTGCTTCTTACACCTAAACCAATTTCTTCCACACATATTTTTGCGACTGCCAAAGGATGTAAAATATAAGGTTCGCCGCTTTTGCGCCGCATGGTTTTATGTGCCTCAGCGGCCATTTCAAAAGCGGTTCTTATCAATTCTTTATCACCTCTTTTTAATTTATGTCTAAGGCTTCTTAATAATGCGCGGTATTGACGTAAAATCTCTTTACGTTCCTGTTCTTCGTTCAAGCTGTATTTTGGTAAGCTCTGCTCAATCACAATTGCTTGCTCATTCTGCATAATGGATAACGAATTTACGTAATAAGTATGATTTTTTTGTTAAGGAATGAATAGGAATTACTGGATTTAAGAATACATCAACAAAGAAAAATACACGTATAAAGTGAGGTTTGAAGCGGGCTAAATCATTTTATATCAAAATCAATTACAACTTCTTTTGTTATTGGATGAGACTGGCAGGTGAGGATAAATCCCTGCTCGGTTTCTTCAGGTTCTAAAGAATAATTTACTTCCATTTCAACCCTTCCTTTTAAAAGTTTTGCTTTGCAGGTACAGCAAACGCCGCCTTTGCAACTATAAGGCAATTCAGTCCCATGATATAATGCTGCATCCAATATAT
>JAEZRL010000211.1 GCA_023440945.1 Bacteroidota bacterium | reverse complement strand
TAGGTGCTCCTGACCATCCCTGCAGAGGCATTTCGATATTTGATTGTCCTGAACATATCCTCACTTGACCTATCAGTACACCATGTTAAGTTTTTGTTTCATTTGCTTTGATCCTAATATCATAAGGGCCACCTGCTTTTGGTGTAGGTAACTTAACCATCCACTTCCCATCTTTATCTGCAATTGATTGTACTGCTTCATTTGACCAGCTTCCGCTTACTTCCACTTTTTCACCTGCTGATGCCCAACCCCAAACCGGTGCATTGCTGTTTTGTTGTAACACCATGCTATCACTAAAGAATGCAGGTAATTTTATTTGAGCAGAAATTTTTGAAACAACTGCAATGGAAACAATAAGGATAACTATTTTTTTCATAATGAAGTTTTCATTTTATTAAAAGCAAACGTGAAGTGTATCTGTTAATGAGGAACTAATTTATAATTTATATTATTAGTGATTGTCATAATTCTATTTCAGCTGATTTTAGTATCATACTTTATCCTTGTATTTAAATTCCTTTCAATAACTCATCAATCCGTTTTATTGTAAACCCATGTTTTTTTAAAACCCAGATGATTTCACTCAGCCTGGTGTATAATTTATCTCTTCTTCTATCATCCGTACCTGCATGAATAAGCACAATAGAACCCTGGAACTTTTCAGGATGTGTAGTTATTGTTTCTTTCAGCCATTTGATAAGCCATTCGCTGCTTTTGTATGATGCGCCCATTTCAGGCCAGGTGTAATCTGCGTTGGTGCGAATGCCGGGCGTGAAATTTATCAGCGTTAATTCTTTTGCTTTACTCCATGCAGCAATCGAATCATTCCACCACTCATAAGGAGGAATAAAAAATTGGGGATGATGAACTGGCAATCGGTTTGCTTTCATGGTTTGCAAAGCCTGTTCAATATCATGATCAAAACTGTCTTTTGTAACAAACAAGCTATCGCGTTTAACCCAATCGCAATAAAGCAAATGCTGATCCGAATGCGGACCTAAATAATGTCCATCATGTTTTAGTTTTTCAACCGCGTTTTTAAAAGCTTCGTTCCGGTAAAACCTTCCTGTAAAAAAGAAATTTCCCCGAACATTTTCTTTCTTTAGTGTTTGAATGATGGCCGGCAATCCTTCACCTGTTTCATCCGCAGTAAAAACAAATGCAATCTCTTTTTTTGTTGAATCACCTCTTACGATCGCACCCTGCACATACGTAAAATTTTTTACCTGGCTGTGCACCTGTTGTTCAATTAATAGAAAACTGAAAAGAAGAAAAATAACAAGAGTGATGTTTTTATTAAGGCGACAAAAAACAAAAACTTCTGAAAGCATAATCGAATTAAAAACTGGAAGATAACGATTATGCTATAAAACTTATTTATAAATAATGAAGAAGAAAACGATCTATGCGTTATTATCTGCAGTAATAAGAACTTCTTTTTTTATTTTACTTTTTACCGAAACCGGTAAGGTAAAATAAAAGGTTGTGCCTTTATTTTCTTCACTTTCCACCCAAATAATACCTCCGTTTTTTTCAATAAACTCTTTCGTTAATTTCAGGCCAAGACCTGTGCCTTTCTCGTTCTGTGTACCAAGGGTTGTAAGACTTTGCGTAAAAAGATTATCTGCTGCTTTTTTCTTTAGGCCTATGCCATCATCTTTTACACTAAGCGTGATATAATCTTCATCTTCCTGTTCTGCAGTTATCATAATATTGCCACCAGGTTTTGTGAATTTAACAGCATTGCTTAAAAGATTTCTAATAATAACCTGCAACATGTCTTTATCTGCATGAACATTAATATCTGTGGGAATGTCTTTTTTTAATATGATAGCTTTTTTCAGCAAAGCATCTTCATACAAATGAATGATGGAATCTATACTTGAGCAAAGCACAAAATCTTCTGATTTAATAATTTCTCCATTAAACTGGCTTCTGGACCATAACAATAAATTATCGGTAAGCAAAGCCACTTTGGTAATATTTTGATTGAGTTCCGGAATGCTCATCTTTAACTCTTCTTCGGAAATAATTCCCTGTTCTACAAGATTAAAATAAGAAACAAGATTAGATAAAGGACCCCGAAGATCATGCGCAATAATGGAAAACAATTTGTCTTTTAAATCGCTCAGCTTTTTTGATTCTTCTGCCTGCTTTCTTAATTTTTCTTCGGTTTTTTTTCTTTCCGTTGTTTCACGAAACAACAGCATTGTTCCTTTATATTTTGAAACATCTTTAAATAGGGGCGTGATCGTTATTGAGAAATATTTTTGAATAGAAGAGGAGGGAAGCGTTAACTCAAGCTTATCGTTCTTTTGTCCGGCTATTGTATTGCACAACGCATCTTGTTTTGAAAAAACTTTGGCTACGTGTAACCCTATAATTTTTTGTTCATCAGCATTGAAGCATTCGGAAATTATTTTTTCCATTGCAGGGTTGATACCGGCAATCCTTTCATGTTCATCGAGGACTAATACACCTTCCTGCATTTTTTCGATGATGGTTTCATGTGCTACAGGAACTATATCGAATAACCGAAATTTCAATAAACCCAAACCAAAACAAAATGAGGTAAGGATAAAACCATAAGGCGTAAAATCAAGGTGATGATAAGGTCTTAAACCAAACAAATAAACAATATTACCAATCCAGGGGAAAATAGTGCCTAATAAAAGAAGGCGTGTTTGTATTCTGAATATCTTATTTCCCGTTTTTAATTTTAATGAAAGAAGAAGGATGGATAAAAGGATGATGCTATAAAAGAAAGCGGTATGCACTTTATACCACACACCGGTTGTAAGTGCTAATAAAGGAAAAGGTGCACTATCATCAATAGATACGCTTGTATAAAAAAGATGATGAAATTTGTTAGTCCAGTTAAGTATAAGCGTTAGTACAGGTATGGAGAAAATGAGTATATAATTCTTTTTTGTAAGCCATTCTTCTTTTTCAATAAATTTTATAACAAAAATGATCCACGTAGCGGGAAGAAGAGCAACGCCTAAGTATTCAATACGCACACAAAGCAGCATTTCTTCGAGGTGTGTGCAGGAAAGTTCAAAGCTGTAACCAATGGCCCATGCTGCTACTAAAATGGTTGTATAACTGAACCACCTTACAGTATCACCCTCCATATTAGCAAAACCAATAGATATTAAAAAAGCAAGAATACCTCCTGCCATCAGTACGGAACTATAAGAATTGAATTGAAGAACAAAAGCAAAGATTTCAGCGCTCAACATCAGTTTATTCAAAAATGGTAATGCAAAATAAATCCTTTTAAATCAGTGCGCTAATTGACGATAAATAATGCTAATACCCAAGCATTAGCCTTTATAAAAGAATTAAATTTCAAATGCTTTATTAAAAATGATAAAGAAGATAAATCTTTGCAAACGAAATGTTGATAGTTCACTTACAATTATTATATTTTTTCATACCTGGAAAACACCTGTTTTAAACTCATCTATCCGGGGATTATTGTCAGCAGCTTTTATGCCTTCGCTTATAATCTCTCTTGTTTTTGCAGGGTCAATAATATCATCTACCCATAATCTTGCTGCTGCATAAAAAGGAGTTGTTTGTTTATCGTAGCGGCTTTTTATTTCGTTCAGTATTTTTTGTTCATCTTCTTCTGAAACATTTTCACCTTTTGCTTTCATTGATGTTACCTGTATCTGCAATAAAGTTCTTGCGGCTTGTTCTCCGCCCATTACCGCCATTTTTGCGGAAGGCCAGGCATAAATAAAGCGTGGTTCATAAGCTTTGCCGCACATTGCATAATTGCCTGCTCCATAAGAATTACCGGTGATGATAGTTATCTTCGGTACAACCGAATTTGCTACAGCATTTACCAGTTTTGCACCATCTTTTATAATACCAGCATGCTCGCTGCGTGTACCGACCATAAAGCCGGTAACATCCTGCAAAAACACTAAAGGAATTTTCTTTTGATTACAATTAAGAATAAAACGAGCAGCTTTATCAGCACTGTCGTTATAAATAACGCCGCCCATTTGCATCTCGCCTTTTTTTGTTTTGACTATCAAACGCTGGTTGGCGACTATTCCAACAGCCCAGCCGTCAATTCTTGCATAACCACAAACAATTGACTTTCCATATTCTTCTTTAAAGGGTACAAAAGATTCTTTATCAACAATGCAATGAATAATGTCCAGTACATCATAAGGCTTTGCATTATTTGGATGAATGATTTTATATAATCCTGCTGCTTCTTTTGCCGGTGATTGAGATGCAATGCGATTAAATCCGGCTTTCGGTTGGTCCCCTAATTTTGAAATGATCTTTTTTATTTCATCCAGGCATTCCTGTTCTGTATCGAATTTATAATCTGCTATTCCGCTGATGGCATTATGCGTTTCTGCACCGCCCAATGGTTCCGCATCTACATCTTCACCTATTGCTGCTTTTACTAAATAAGGCCCGGCAAGAAAGATACTGCCATTACCTTCCACCATCAGTGTTTCATCACTCATAATAGGCAGATAAGCGCCACCTGCAACACAGGCACCCATAACTGCAGCTATCTGTGTAATACCCATTGCACTCATTCTTGCATTATTATAAAATATTCGGCCGAAATGTTCTTTATCGGGAAATATTTCATCCTGCATAGGCAGAAAAACACCTGCGCTGTCAACCAGGTAAATAACAGGTAAATTATTTTGCATCGCTATCTCTTGCATACGCAGATTTTTCTTCCCTGTTATAGGAAACCATGCACCGGCTTTAACCGTTTGATCATTTGCAACAATAACGCATTGTCTTCCGCTTACATAACCAATGCCGGCAATGGTTCCGCCTGCCGGGCAGCCGCCGTATTCTTCATACATTTCAAAACCTGCAAAAGCGCCGATCTCTAGGAAAGGATGATTTTTATCGCGTAAATATTCAATACGTTCACGAGCAGTAAGTTTATTACGTTCTTTTTGTTTTTGAATAGCTTTTTTACCTCCACCCAGTTTTATTATTTCAAGATATTTTTTTACCTGTGATAGCTGCAGCTTCATCCAGTCTTCATTGCGGTTTTGATTCATGTTCATACTTACAATCGTTAGTTGAACAAAGATAGTAGGGAAGATGCAATAAAAAGGGAGGTGAACATTTGAAAAACGATAAACGATTTATGAAAACGATAGAATTAAAAAAGTAAGATCACTAAGCGACATTATAAAAAGATATGAGCTGAAAGCATGTAGAAAGAAGACTTTACTTTCTATTTTTTTGCCATTGGCAGAAACAATAAATAAGGAACTATAATAAAATCCTTTTTCTATTTAAAACTAAGTATATTTATGGCATCGGCTTTCGTACTTCTATGAGGCTTTGCTTGCGACGCTCCGTTCATCTTTCCTGCAAAATGAAACAATAAGAAATGTAGATCTCATCATTTCTTAAAATAATTCTATATAACCAAAACTTTCAAAATCATGAAAAAAACAGTTTTCTTCTCCTTTGTTACCCTTGCAGTTTTTGTTATTGTTTATTCCTGCAAAAACCAGGATGCTGTAAAAAGTAATGGCCAGGAAGCCCGCAACGTGATAAGCCAGGATAGCCTTATTAAACGCGGAAAATATCTTGTAACAGCAATGGCTTGTAACGATTGCCATTCGCCAAAGAAAATGGGAGCACACGGTCCTGAACCTGATGAAGCATTGGCATTATCAGGTCATCCTTCCAATCAGCCTTTACCAAATTTTGATGCAAATACAGCTAAAAATTATGCTTTATTCACGATGGATCAAACCGCAGCAATTGGCCCCTGGGGCGTGTCGTTTGCAGCCAATATAACTTCTGATTCCACAGGTATAGGAAACTGGACCGAGCAACAATTTTTTAAGGCGATACGTGAAGGTAAATACATGGGTCTCGACAGCAACAGGATGCTTTTACCGCCCATGCCCTGGCAGAATTTCGGGTTGTTAAATGATGAAGATCTGAAAGCGATATTTACCTATCTCAAATCCACAAAACCTGTTCGTAATGTAGTACCACAAGCTATTCCACCAACCGAAGTAGCTAAGCTGGTAAAGTAGGTTGAGAGAGTTAAGAACTTCGGCTATAAGATGAACCGTAAGAACTATAAGCTAAAACTATGAACCACAACATGAATCAGAGAGAGCGAATATACATGCAGGAAGCGGTTAACCTTGCAAGAAAAGGTGTGGAAAATAACGAAGGCGGCCCATTTGGTTGTGTGATAGTAAAAAATGATACGATCGTTGGACGAGGATGGAATAAAGTACTTGCTGACAATGATCCAACAGCACATGCCGAAATTGTTGCAATTCGTAATGCGTGTAACAATCTGCAAACATTCCAATTGGATGATTGCGAGGTGTTCACTACTTGCGAACCCTGCCCAATGTGCCTTGGTGCGTTGTACTGGGCACGACCAAAAAAAGTGTATTTTGCCAGCACTCGTGAAGATGCTGCAAGCATTGGCTTTGATGATAATTTGATTTATGAAGAGCTTGTAAAAAAGTTTGATGAAAGAAAGCTGACAATGCAAAGATTTGGAAGAGAAGAAGCAATAAAACTATTTGAAGAATGGCAGATTAAGACGGATAAAAATGTTTATTAAAAATACCCTGCTTCAATGAAGGCTCAAATCGTAACGCAGGATTAATGTAAAGCCCCGTTTCGGGGCTTTTTTTAGGACTAGTCACGTCATATAGAAAAGACTTCAGACTTCTGTGCTTTCCGTATTTTGTGGATAAACAAAACTCGTTAGTTTGATACGATAATATATCATTAAAACCTGACATGCTTTATTTGAAATAACTCTTGATCAATAATCTTCTATTCATAACTTATCTTAAACACCCAAGCATTTTGCCCAGGAGGATCGTTGCTTATTTTTTCAGGCACTTGAATATTTAATTGGTCGTTTTTATACTGCCATTTCATTTTTTGTTTTGATCCTAATAAGGTTACATTTTTTATTTTGTCAACTTTTAATTTATCAATGTTTTGCAGCGAAGGCAAAGCTGTTTCGCCTTCGTTTGCGCGATAAATTGCATAAACAATTCCGGGTTTATGAGTAAACACAAAATTGTTTTGTTCGCCTATAATACTATCACCTTTGGTATCGTAAATCGCTTCTCCATTTTGCTTCATCCATGTACCGATTGCTTTTAAGGTATCATACGCATCAGTATGCCAGTCGCCATCAGGACTTGGTGCGATGTTCAATAACAAATTTCCATTCCTTGATACTACATCGGTTAGAATATGAATGAGTTTATTAACAGATTTGAAATGTTCTTTCGGAATATACGACCAGGAATTACCCATCGTTATGCAGCTTTCCCAAGGATAAGGCAGATAAGATGGAGGAATAGATTGTTCAGGTGTTACATAGTTTTCATATTCGCCTGTTACAGTTCTGTCAACTACCAATAATCCTGGTTGACGTTCTCTTGCCATCGATGCAATTTTGGGCATATCAATATCCTGGTTATAGGTAATAGAACGTTGCCAATCCACACTGTTATCAATCGTTTCTTTTGGTCTTACCCAACCACCATCAAGCCATAAAATATCCATCTTGCCATAATCGGTCATCAATTCCTGTATCTGGTTGTAAGTATAAGTTTTAAAAGCATTCCAGCGTTCGGGATATTTTGCCAGATCATAATTCACATTCCTGTCTTTTGGAGGAAAATAACGCCACCAGTAATCATTGCTATGCCAGTCTGGTTTAGAGAAATAAGCGCCTATCATAAAGCTATCAGCACGAAAAGCGTTGAACACTTCTTTAGCAATATTGCTTTTTGGATTGGAAGAAAAAGGACATTTACTGCTTGTTACTTTATAATCCGTTTGCTTTGTATCGAACATGCAAAAACCATCATGATGTTTAGTGGTAAACACAACGTATTTCATGCCTGCATCTTTTGCTGCAGCAGCCCATTTATCAGGATTGAAATTTGTTGGGTTAAAAGTTGTTTGCAGATTTTCATAAGCTTTCAAATATTCAAAATAATTATCGGCATAAGGGCCACGGCGCTGCGTCCAGCCTTCATCTACGGGGCAAATACTCCAGCTTTCCACGATGCCCCATTCGCTGTAAGTGCCCCAATGCATCAGCAAACCAAATTTTACATCTTGCCATTCATGCAGTTTATTCAATACAAGAGAATCCTTCGGATAAATATATCCTTTACTCATATTATGTTCCTGGCAAAAAGCAGTTATTGCAATAATTGAAAGAAGAAGACTGAAAATATTTTTTCTCATGATCGTATTAGTTGAGTTTTTAAGCAGAGTTATATGCGAATTTAAATATTGTGGATGATGTTGATAATTATCAGTGATATCAAAAATGAACCATCAGCAAAACAAATAATACTTTTGAGGTTATTATTAAATTAATTATCACTTAAAAGCATGTGATAATTATATGATATTATAAATTTTGTTATATCTTAGTACAAATCCAATAACTATGTTCAACTCCACAAACATCACTTTGCGGTTGAAGTATCCTGGTAGCATGATCTATTCAACCATTATCAATTTATCTACTTTTAATAAAAATTACAAGCTTTTAAGTGATAGTTCTTATGACTGTGTTCAGATACATTTAAATTCAAAAAGAAAACGCTCTGTTAATCAAACTTCAGGTTAT
>JAEZRL010000201.1 GCA_023440945.1 Bacteroidota bacterium | reverse complement strand
GATAATATTCAGGTCGTTGTTCAGCAAATTATGAATATTATTCACCAACTGTTGACCATCACTATGGTTTACAACTTTTGTATAATTGTAACGAATGTCGTCGCGTTTTAATCTCCTTAGCTGACCTTTAAAAAACTCTTCTTCAAACAAATTTTTTCCACCTTCTTCATCATCGTTCTTCCATTGAACAGGATAATTTTTTTCTATATCAAGCGGCAACATGCCGGCAAAAATGGCATTGCGGCTGTACTGTGTTGCAGTTGGTAAAATGCTGTAAACAGTTTCTTCTTCCTGTATGCGAAAACTTTCCGCAAAAATCGGCTGAATGGCTTTCCACTGATCGTAGCGAAGATTGTCAATCAACACAAAAAAAGTCGGCGTTCCTTTTTCTACCTGTGGCAACACTTTATACTTAAACAAATTATGGCTCATCACCGGTGCATCAACTGCTTTCGGATCAAGCCAGTTTGTATAATTCTTACTCACAAACTTGAAAAATTCTGTATTCGCTTCCTGCTTTTGCGTTTGAAAAACTTCCTGCATTTCAGGACTATTGCTCTTCTCCATTTCAAGCTCCCAATACGTGAGTTTTTTATAGATATCCATCCACTCGTTGTAATCTGGATTGCTGTTCAAAGCCATGAATAAATTCCTGAACTGCTGTTGATAAGAAGAAGTTGTTTTTTCTGCAACGAGACGTTTGTTATCAATAATTTTCTTCAAACTCAGCAATACCTGGTTAGGATTAACAGGTTTTATCAGGTAATCAGTTATCTGGCTGCCGATGGCTTCATCCATCAGGTTTTCCGTTTCATTTTTTGTTATCAGCACAACAGGAATAGCAGCATTAATTTCTTTTATCTGCGCCAAAGTTTCGAGTCCGGTTATGCCGGGCATGCTTTCATCTAAAAGCACCACATCTACCAGGTTATCTTTTACAAAATCTATCGCTTCAAAACCATTTGTAAAGGTCTGCACCTCGTAGCCCTTGTTCTCCAAAAACATTTTCTGTGACTGTAAATTTTCTATTTCATCATCCACCCAAAGTATTTTCGCTAATGCCATAATTGTATGTAAATTTTACTTCGATCTTTTGTTTTATGTTTTACTGTTATCAGGGTTGGCAATTAAAACATCCTTCTCCATTTTCGGCTTGACAAGCTGATAGATAATCGCTTGTTTTATTTTACCAACTGCATTGCTACTATTGAAAATCGTTGTGTCACTCACTTGTACCTCCTGTTCTTTATGCAGCAATAATTAAAACGGCAACCGGCAAGGAAATATAAAAAGAAACACAAAAAAAGTTAAATCAAAATGCAATCATTCTTATATTCTTACAACTTAAGCAATTCTGTTGTAAGCTGGTGTTATCAATAAAATAAATCTCGTAGCCACTTCTTTCGATAATATATTTTTATGCAGCCACTTTTTCCAATATTTTTATTTCATCAATTGTTATTGTATTTATCAGCTCAAACTGGTTCATTATTGTTTTAAGATCAGATAAAGTTTTTCTTATGGTTGTGTCTTTATCATCGACACCGGATATTAATTCTTTTTTACGCATCTCGAGCAGATCATTCAATCGTTTACTAATAGCAGCAGCAGAAGCAGGATCATTTTCAATATTCACTTTGCTGTTATTTTTATACGTATCAATAGCTGTTTGAAACTGCCTGTTTATCTTTTCTATCAACGGAATAAATTCATCCGAAGCATATTTTTCTCCACTTCGCTGCGCATAATAAGACAAAGAAGCAATATAAGAAGTAAGCATGTGACTTAACGCAACAAACTGATGATAATGCTGCATGTTGTGTTGTTTATTCTTTGGCTCAGAAAGCATTCGCTGAAAGTTATCCGACAAATTTGCCAGTGCTACAAACGCATTCTTTCTGTCAAATTTAAAACTCGTAACATCCGGTGATTTACCGGTAAAAGTATTGGCAACAGTATTAAAATATTTCCTGTTTGCTTCCAATGCTTCTAAAATATAACCACTTATTTGTTCATGCTCCCAAACGGGCAAAACAAAAACAGCAAATACATAAGCAATAACAGAACCAATGGTTGTATCAACAACCCTGTCCGTTAGTACATGCGTAATATTATTAGGACTTAAAAAATTGAAACTTATAAGCACAAAAATCGTGATGCCCAGACTGCTGATAAAATAATTCACTTTTAAAAGACTATAGGAAAGAATCATGCAGAAAAGCATCAGCAAAAACAAGGCAGTATGATTATGAATAAAATAAACAACTGTAAAACCAATCGCAGCACCGATAAAAGTGCCTGACAAACGCTGAATGTTCCTGCTTTTTGTTATGCTGTATGCCGGTTTAATAATAGTTGTTATCGTCATCAATATCCAGTAACCATGACCAAAAGGAAATAACAACGAAATAATATAACCAATAAGCATAGCAGTTGTTAACCTGACAGCATGGCGAAAATGACTTGATTTGAGAGAAAGATTATCTATTAATAATTCGGGATGAAGATTTTGATGACTTACAAATTTATCAAGCTGTACTTCGTTCTTGTATTCACTGCTTATTTTTTTATCGTAAGTGGTACCTCTGTTTAATCGCTTGATTCTTTCTGTAATATCTTCCAGGCTGTAAAGTATCTGCCGCAGCATGATGAAATTCTCAATTCTGTCCGGCGTTTATTTTTCGTTGCGTAATTTAAAAAAAGCATTCCTCGTATCAAGCAACAAAGCATCCATATCCTGTTCTTGTTTTGATGACGTTCCACTTTGTATAGCTAAACCAATTTCATGCAGCTCGTTCACCAATGCATTCATAAAAGATTGATATTTTTCCAGTATCCCTGTATCGTCGAAACTTGCATGCAATTTTTCATAATCCTGCTGTGAGGTCATGATGCGCTCAAACAAGTCTATCGTATCTAAAAACATCATCATTAAAACACGCCCCTTTGTAGTTGACTCCCGTACAATATTTCGTGTTTTAAAAAGCATTTCCCGCAGATCGTCGTGTAACTTTCTTATCGAAACCTGGTGCTTCATCAACTGCTGGTACAAGTCTTCATAATTGGGATCTTTATCATAAAAAAATGATTTTATGTGTAGATAATTCGCTGTCTCAATTACGCATTCACCAAGTGATTGTTGTATCAACCTGTAAGGGCTTAATGTATGTAAAAACAAACTCATCAAAGCATACCAAACGCCTCCAACAGTAAACCATAAACCTTCTGTAAGAACCCTTTGTTTTCCAAGATGTCCATCAATATTGAAAACAAAAACAAGTAATGCTATTACACAAACAGAATTGATCCTGTTGCCATACACACCACCCAGCGAAAAGAGCATTCCAAAAACAATAATGAGTAAAGAAATCAACAGTGGGTTTTCACGCAAAAAACCAGTTATTAAAACAACCAGGAAATTGAGAACGATGCTTGCTGCAAGTGCATTTCTTCTGTGCCTTGCAGGACCAGGATTATCGGTTAAACTTACGCACAATGCACCCAACGGAATGGCGATAAGCTGACCCAATAATTGGTAATGATATAAAACAAGCGATGGAATAATCACACCTGCCGTAATTCTTAGCCCTGTGTATAAGTATTGACTGTTAACAAATTTTCTCAACTGATGTATATAATCCATAGTTTTTCCTGCCTATACAAACTTAACAAACTTCAGTTTCAATCACTTGTCCTTGCCTCCATTTCTTAAAAGAAGTTAATGTTACCAAAACCGTAAAATTTGGCATCATTTTATTTCTATATGTTTTAACTTCTTTTTCAAACACAAACAGGAAGTATAAACGTATTAATAAGGTAAAATATTTATTATGGAAAGAGAACTTATATTACCAGTAAAGGACGCAGAAATAACGACGGAATTTATCGAAGCGGAGAAACGTAACATGTTAAAGCTTTTTCCATTTATCGAATCATTCCAGGCATTCGTAACGTCAAATGAAGTATTTCATTTAAAAAAGCACAAGTGGATTACAAAAGCATCCAGACTCCTACAGGCTTATTACACATTAACGCCCGATCCATCTTATGTTGTTTTCTGTAAAAACTAATAACAAAACCTTACAACGGCTAAATAGCGTATTGTTATTTTACGTGTATCCTTTTATGATACAAGCTGTAGCATTTTATAGCATCGCCTGTTGCGTCACTCACTTGTACGTTCATAACGTTATTCAGCATTGCTTCTAACCAGAAGCCTATTGCTTTTTCTGCCCTGTAAAAACTTACTTCTTCTCACTTCCTGAACAGGTACATTTTTAATTTTTCTTTCAAGCCAGGCGATAATATCCAGGTACATGAACGATCTTGTTTCCAAAGGATTTCCCTGCAAACGTTCCAGCTTTTCTTTCAACGCTTTAAATGCAGGAATAACTTTCGATGGCGCTAACGAAAATGATTTTCGCAGAAATTTGAATATCTCTTCTTCTACCACGCTCAGGTTTTTCATCTTTGCCATAAAACGATAAACCGATTTTACCAGGTATTCAAGCAGGGTGTAATTACCTAATTCGTAATGAGCGATCAGATGCAGTAGCCTTGCATAACATTGCAGGTCAGTTCTAAGATCTACTTTCCAATTGATGATTTTATTTAGATAATCAATTGCTTTTTCATTATCGCCGCTGCCGAAATACAAACAGGCAATCTTATAATAAAAAACAAGCGTACGGTGACGGTCTAATTGTAATTTATATTCTTCAAGCTTTGCTTCAATATCGGGAACAAGTTTTAAACCTTCAGAAAAGGTTCCTTCCAGAAAATGTTTATTGATCTTTGAAAGATTCAGGTAAACAAAAGTTTGAATACGCGTATTGGCATTAATATTTCCTTCCGGCGAACGGGCAAAACGTCCAAATGCTTCAAGTGTTTCGTGGAACTTTTCAAAATTATTCAAATCGAAATGGGCACTTAATAAATTATGCATCCCTTTTATGTATTGCCCTGCTTCCACTACCTTCATAAAAGGTTCTTCTTCAAAAAGGTTCACCCATTTTTGCGCATAACGGTAATACATCAGTAAGTCCTGCAAAATAAAACTGTACCAGCAAAAAGACTGGTAGAGGTACATCTTCTCATAAAAACCCAATCTATATCCTTTATAAACGGGAAGATTGGCTTCAAAAAACATTTTCACCGCACTTACATCTTTTTCATCTCTTGCATGACCCATCTTAATGTACCATCCATACAATTGCAGTGAAAGATTAGAAAGTTTATTCAGCAAACTTAAATGAGCCGTTACTTCTTCTGTTTCTTGCGAAAGTTCCTCCGCACGGTTTTCTATGCTTCTTGTTATATGCAGAGCTTCAATCTTTTTTTCAAATATTAAAGCCTGCATTTGAAAAGTGAGTTGAAAATTTGCTTTTGCTGTTTGCTTTATTTTATCCAGCACTTTCAAACTCTGATGATACAAACCTTTATTGTACAATATTCTTGCATAACCCATTTGTTCATTCAGCAAAATATCAATATTGTCATCATCTTTTGTTAACCGTAAACTTGATAATATCTGCTTATACAAATGCGCTTTCATATTCGAAAGCTGTTGCTTTTTTATGCTCTTGTTTTTGCGCAGTAAAACTTCTTCGTTGTATTCATCCATTTTGTCAAGCGCATCAAAAAGTGTGAGCATTTTAAGGTCTTCACTGCCCGCAGAACGCTTCACATACAATTTAAAATTGCGTTTCTCATTCTTTTCCAGCGATTTTATCAACTGGAACAACTCATCTGTAGATCTGTTAGGCATTTAATTTTAATTTTTACAACCTTTACCCTATTTGGTTTTTGTGCGACTAACAAAGTTATGCATCGTAAATACACGCTTCCTTTTTCCTCCAAATAAACATATTCTTTTTCCTTTAAAAGAATAGTAAATTAACCTTGTTTTTATACTTCAGCTGATCCAAAAAATCGCCATTATGAAATCCCTCTGTGCTTTGCTCATTTGTTTTATTATAACATCCCCTGCTTTTACGCAACCTAAGATTTCTTTTGAAGAAATTACAAACGGACTTTCACGACCTGTTGACCTTGTAAATGCAAATGATGGCTCCAAACGATTGTTCATTGTTGAAGAAACCGGCAAGATAAAAATATGGGATGGAAGCAAAATATTAATCCATCCGTTTCTCGATCTTACCGACACAATAAAATTTAAAGGTGAAAGCGGTTTGCTCAGCATTACATTTCATCCCGATTATAAAAACAACCGCTACTTTTTTGTTTATTATGTAAATAAGAATAACGATATAACCATTGCACGTTACAGAACGTTGGCTGGACATGCAAGCAGGGCAAGTCAAACATCAGAAAAAATTCTACTCCACATACATAAAAACAACACCAATCACTATGGCGGACGTTTGAATTTTGGAAGAGATGGCTACCTCTATTTTGCAACAGGCGATAGTGGCGGAGCCGGTGATCCTGAAAATGCTGCACAAGATGGAATGTCGCTACTGGGAAAATTCATCCGGATTGATGTAAATAATTTTTCGAAGCCGCCTTATTACACCATTCCTGCCGATAACCCTTACAACAGCAAGGAAGTAAGAAGAGAGATTATTGGTCTTGGATTGCGTAATCCATTTAACTGGAGTTTTGACAGGTTAAATGGAAATATATGGCTTGCTGATGTGGGACAAGATGCCTGGGAAGAAGTAAATTTTCTGTACTATAATTCACGATTAAAACACAATTTCGGGTGGAATTGTTTTGAAGGAACGCATGTTTATGCAGGCTGCCCGGCAAAAAAATATAATAAGCTTCCCATCTTCCAATACGCGCATGATTCAACAGGTGGCTTGTGTATAATTGGTGGTTATGTTTATCGGGGAAGCAAATATCCTTCTTTATATGGCTATTATATTTGTTCGGATTATGTAAGCAACAATGGCTGGCTTATAAAAAATAAATCAGGAACATTCCAGGCAACAAAGCAAAAAAACTGGCCTGCAACAATTGTTGCGTACGGCGAAGCAGAAGATGGCGAATTATATGCAAGCAGTCTTACAGGCTCGTTATATAAAGTAAAAGCAGGTGCAGCCACTGTAACAGAAGTGCCGATCGCAAAAGCAATAGGAATGAAGTTAGAAAAATGAAATTTTGAAAAGATGTCTTATCAGCGTTTCTAAAACGTTTAAAGTGTTATTTATGTAACCAGCATCTGCAATTCTATTAAACTTCGTTGTGTCACTCACTTCAACTTTCTGTTATGTAATGAGCTATAAAAAAGCCTTTGTGAAGCAAACACTTTGATGATAAAATTCAATCTTGGCTTGCAGCTTAAGCAAATAGCTTACAGTTTCTATTTTCAGGAAGTAATTATTATTTCCGCTGCTTGTTCTTCTACATTTTTCATCTTCATCCTATAACGAATGATCTTTCCTCCAATCAATAAGACAGTGAATGCAGAAACAGCACAAAAAGCCATTACGCTTGTCATTGGTATGGAAGTATTATTGCTTAAAACGCCAACTGCTGCAGAAGTTAAAGTGCCGATACCCATTTGAATGGCTCCCATTAAAGAAGATGCGCTACCTGCTCTTTTTGCAAAAGGAGCTAACGAAAGTGCAGAAGAGTTTGGAAAAGTAAAACCCTGGCAACATAGAAAAACAAAGATCAAAGCAATTGAGCTGAACAAACCTAGCCAGTTTGTAAGAGCACCAATTAATAAAGCAACACCGGTAAACGTTTGACAAAGCAGGGCAATGCGGATAATTTGTTCACTTTTATAACGTCGTAGCATAACTGTATTCAATTGGCTTGATACGATCAAACCTACTGCTATCAGAGCAAATATCCATCCGTATTGTTGTTCTGTCACTTTGTATAACTCCATAAAAACAAAAGGCGATCCTGCTATATACGCATATAAGCCTGATGAGGCCAAAGAACCCGTGAGCGCATAAGTGTAAAACTGAGGCTCCTTCAAAACAGCAAAAAAACTTTGCAGGATGGGTTTTGGTTTGAGTGAAAAATTTTTATCCGGAGAACGGCTTTCCTGTAAATAAAAATGTACCATTATAAGAACAATTGCAGCTAAAACAGAAAGCACAATAAAAATATATTGCCAGCCGAAATGTGTGGCAACAAAACC
>JAEZRL010000143.1 GCA_023440945.1 Bacteroidota bacterium | reverse complement strand
CCAGAAAACAAAAGGTAATTGGATAGTAGGCGGAAATGTAAGCTTTATGCATACAAATTCTGATGTCGCCTCTTTTGCTCATTACAAAAAGACCATCTTATCAATGTCGCCAAACATTGGATATTTTGTGGCAGACAAGTTGTGTACAGGCGTAAAACTTTCTTTTACTTCTTTTCGATATCAAAATCCTTCACCTGATGATGGTGGTATAAGTTATCCAAGTAAATATCGGCTTTTTAATGCAGGACCTTTCTTAAGGTATTATTTTTTCCCAACAGACAATGCGATTAATCTTTTTGCAGAGGGTGTTTACCAGTTTCAGGTGCGTACAGATATAGCTCCTAATTCAACAACACATCAAAATGCGAATGCTTATGCTTTTAATGCAGGCCCCGTGTTTTTTCTAAATTCGGTTGTTGGAGTTGAATTTACTGTTGGATATTCTTCCATGAAATACCAGAGCTTAACCGGCAGAGAAAATACGATTCAAACAAATCTTGGATTACAAATTCATTTAGAACGAGATAATAATTAAACATCAACAAAAACTTCTGCAATGAAAAAATATGCCATACTTCTTCTAAGCTTAATTTGCTTTGTAAGCTATTCATTCTCTCAATCCGTTACTATTGATTATTCTTATGCAGGATTAAATAGCAATTGTAACGTGTTTGCAAACTCTACTGTCTTTCAGAATCATGCACATCAAACATCCTTTGGCTTCCCCTATTTTTCTTCCTCAGATGGCGCTATTGTATTAAAATCAAAGCCCATCAGTTCCACAAAACAAGGTGCAACACAGTATTCAGTTGCATTTACTTTTAAACAAGGGTTTCGTTATCAAATTCAGTTGTATGGAAAATCTACGCTGGGCGGTTCAAGTTCAGCACTTCCAAGCGCTGCTGTTATTTTAAGCACTACAAATGGTGGCACTAACACTTCTACTAATTGCAGCGCAAGGACCTGCAAGCGTAAATGTTGGTTATAATGCCAATTATTCAAGTGTGGCATTTACAACTGCCTGGTCTTGGTCGGGAGTTATATATGATGCTGTCGCATCACAAAATTATAGTTATCTTTTAGTAGCTGCATTTCCTGTGGCAGCCAATTATCAGAATGATGCAGATATTTCATCAACTTTTATAAGAAAAATACAAATTACTGAAATACCGCCACCTCTCAATTTCTCTATCTCACCAACAACAGTCCCTAAAACGTGCGGCACATCGCTTAGCCAAACATTTACAGTAAACAGTTCTAATATTCCACCGGGTGCTACTGTTTCTTACACATGGAATTTAGGTTCTGCAAGTAATGGATGACTATACAATGGCAGTGCCGCTCCGCAAACCATAACTACTTCTGCCAATACATTAAATCTTACCGCAGCATCCTGTGGCTCAAAGCCTAACAATGTTTCAGTTACGGCTACCGTTAATGGATATAGCTATAGCGGTGGAACAGCTACGGTAAACATGCCTGCTTTTTCTATTAGCGGAGCTGCTTCTATATGTTCAGGAAGCCAAACCTACACTATTGCTAATCTCGGTTGCAGCGCTACTGTAAACTGGAGTGCAACACCTTCAGGAATTGTATCGCCATCAACAGGTAGTGGTAATTCAATTACTTTAAGTAAGGTGAGCAGTGGAGTAATAACATTAACTGCTGCCATTTCAAATGCTTGCGGTATAACCACTACTCTTACCAAATCAAATATCAGAGTAGGTGGTTTTAGTAGCAGTGAATATCCTGTTAGTGGACCTTCAACAGCTTGTACAAATCAAACCGTCTATTTTAGTACGAACACTTTACCTGGCGCAACTGATTATGCCTGGACCTGGCCGAGCGGATGGTCTTATTTGGGTGGACAGGGAACACCTTATATTTCTCTAATGACACCTTCTACACCAGGAAGCAGTGGAATGGTAGGCGTAAGAGTAGCTAATACCTGCGATGCAGGCGGCAGTCCTGCATTATTGTACGTGGAGGTTAATAGTTGTTTTGCCTTTGAAGCTTCTCCTAATCCCACTAATGGAGAATTAACAGTAACAACAACCGAAGATGAGACTGTGCCAACAACTGAGGTCACTGCAAGATCGGTATCAGTACAAAATAAAATTTATAAAATTAAACTAACTGATCAATCGGGTAATGTAAAGAAAGTGTTCAATTTTTCAGGTGTGAAAACAGCCAGGTTGAATATATCCGCATTGCATAAAGGTATTTATATTATCTCGGCTTATAATGGTAAAGAATGGAGCAGTAAAAAAATAATTCTTCAATAACAAAGAAATAATTCTCAGTTATAGACTCTTATTATTCAAAGCCGCTTTTATTCAAAGGCGGCTTTTTTAATGTCAAATTTTTTATTTCTTCTGAAAAAAACATCCTCTTTCTTTTTTGTAACCTGCACTTGAATAAATTTGCTGCAATGCAGAAATTGCTACTCTTAATATTGTCGTTTTTATTTTCTTCCTATATTTTTTGCCAGGATACAACTGGGTTGAAAGATTCTGCTAATAAATCTACGAAGACAACTGCTGATTCTTTGCAACGTTCTGCTACAGATTCTGCTCATCTTTTAAATGATTCATCTGAACTTTTAAATGATTCGCTTGTAGCAAAGCCCGTAATAAAACGACCGCTTACCTGGAAGGAGGATACACTTTTCAGAAGCATCTTTACCAATCCTTTTTTAACAGCAAATCAAAAGCCGGTGATGATGATAAGTGATGAAAGAAAGCCTTCATCCAAAGACAATTTATTTTATTTATTAACCGGACTTACTTTTTTTCTGGCCTTTTTAAAGTTGGCTTTTCCAAAATACTTTCAGAATTTATTCCGCCTTTTTTTTCAATCGGCTTTTTTGCAGAAACATGCGAGGGAAGTTATCTCGCAAAATAATCTTCCATCGCTGTTGTTTAATTTGTTGTTCATTTTTTCAGGAGGATTATTTGTAACGCTTATAGCACTTCATTATCAATGGGTAACTGTTCCTTTCTGGATCTTGCTTGCTTATTCCTGTGCTGGACTTGCGGCTATATACATCGGAAAATTTTTGTTTATTCATTTTTCAGGATGGGTATTTAATGTAAAAGAAGCGGCTTTAACTTATACGATCATTGTTTTTCTGATAAATAAAATTTTAGGAATCGCTCTTATTCCTATTCTTTTATTGCTTGCTTTTTCAACGGGAACGATTGTTAATGAATTAATTACAGGATGCATCGTACTGCTGGCTGTTCTGTTAGCATATCGTTATTTAATATCTTTTAATGTAATAAGAAGCAGCATTAAAGTAAATCCTATACACTTTTTTATTTACCTTTGTGCCGTTGAAGTGTTGCCTATATTGATCATATATAAGCTGATCTTCAATTCGATCTCTCTATTCAATTATTAATTCAATTTTTCGAGGAAACGCATGGTAAAAAACGGGGCCAAAAACTCGGCGATTGCTGTTAAATTCGCAAAACGTATATTAATATCCCAGCCTAAGCCTGAAAGTGAAAAGTCTCCTTATTTCGATCTTGCCAGGAAGTATAACGTAGAGCTTGTTTTTCATCCATTTATAAAGCTGGATGCTATTCCTGCCCGCGAGTTTAGAAAGCAAAAGATTGACATAACAAGTTTTTCAGCAGTTATTTTCACCAGCCGTAATGCTATTGATCATTTTTTCCGCACTTGTGAAGAAATGAAAGTTAGCGTTAGCCAGGATACCAAATATTTCTGCATTACAGAAGCGGTTGCTTTATATCTTCAAAAGTTTATTCTTTATCGTAAAAGAAAAGTTTTTTATGGCGCCGATGGCACTAACAAAAGTCTTTTTGATGTGATAAATAAACACAAAGAAAACGAGAAGTTTTTGTATGTCTGCAGCGAGAACCAGCAGGATAATGAAATAGTGAACTGGTTAAAGAACAACAACTGCGAATTTCAGTTAGGCTTTATGTATCGCACCATTAGCAACGACATTAAAGAAATAATGGATAAAGGGAGTTTTGATATCATTTGTTTTTTTACACCCAGCGGTGTTAAAAGTTTGAGAGACAATTACCCTTCTTTTGAACAGAATGGAACATACATCGGAGCCTTTGGCAGTAACACGCAGAAAGCAGTGGAAGATGCAGGTTTTCAGGCAACAATTAAAGCCCCGGCGCCACAGGCACCAAGCATGGTTGCAGCACTTGACCAGTTTCTCGCATCCTCCGTCAAACAAAAAAAATAAAATCAAAATAACTTATAAATCCTGTCACAAAAGTGATGGGATTTTTTATTTAACTACCATGAAAAAATTACTACTTTTTATTGCAGCTTTTCCTTTAGTGTCTTTCGCCCAAACAGACTATCAAAATGGAACGAACGATTCTGTTTTTATAAGAACGATTGCAAATAATATTCTTAACAGTCGTACTTCTTATGATAATTTATACTATCTCACTAAGAAAATAGGTGGTCGCTTAGCCGGTTCGCCACAAATGGTTTTAGCGGAGCAATGGGGTGCAACTGCATTAGAACAAGCAGGTGCAGATACAGTTTGGCTGCAGGAAACGATGGTACCTCATTGGGTACGTGGTGGCAAGGACAAAGCAAGTATAACTTATGCTGATAAAAATGGTAAAAAGAAAACGGTTTCAATTGCGGTGCTTGCTTTAGGTAATTCGGTAGGTACAGGTCCAAAAGGTGTTTCTGCACCATTATTTAGAGTGAAATCTTTTGATGACCTTGAACAACATAAAGATGAATTAAAAGGGAAAATTGTTTTTTATGATGTGCCTTTCGAAGACACTTTTATACAAACTTTTGAGGCTTATGGAAAGAATGTGGTTTATCGCGGACAAGGCGCAAGTCGTGCAGCAAAATATGGCGCTGTTGCCGTGTTGATTCGTTCTATATCCAATTCAATGGATAATTATCCCCACACCGGTGCAATGCATTATACGGAAGGTTTACCAAAAATTCCAGCTGCCGCCGTTGGTTTAAGAGATGTAGAAAAAATTGATTCTTTGTTTGATGAAGGCAAAGCAATAACTGCTGAACTTATTACCAATGCTAAAATGTTGCCTGACACTATTGGTCATAACGTTATCGGTGAATTGAAGGGCACAGAAGGTCCGGATGAATATATTACTATCGGCGGGCATTTAGATAGTTGGGATGTAAATGAAGGCGCAACAGATGATGGTGCAGGTATTACTCAAACCATAGAAATATTAAGAGCATTTAAAGCGCTTGGTTACCAGCCAAAACATACCATTCGGTTTGTATTGTTTGCAAATGAAGAAAACGGAACTCGTGGCGGAAATAAATATGCAGAAGAAGCAAAAGCAAAAAATGAAAAACATTTGTTTGCGTTGGAAAGTGATGCAGGTGGTTTTACGCCAAGAGGTTTCAGTATTGCGGCGCCTGATAGTTCGTGGGTGAAGTTGAACTCCTGGAAGAATTTATTAAAACCTTACTATGGTGATGATATAGTTAAAGGCGGAGGTGGCACAGATGTGACCCCATTGAATAGAGACTTAGGCGTTTCTATAGGAGAGTTAAGACCAGATAGCCAGCGTTATTTTGATGTGCATCATGCACCAAATGATGTATTTGAAAATGTAAATATTCGCGAGTTGAAGTTAGGTGCTATTAATATGGCTGCATTGATTTATTTGATTGATCAATATGGTTTGTAAGGGGTTTCGAAGGTTACAATGTTTTCCTTTTTTTATGCAGGATTCCTCCAAACTAATTTTATAACATTTGTTGTGCTATCAGTTACTTTAAAACGGTTATCGATCCTGTAATAAATAACCCAGATAATTTTTTTGTTCATCTCAATTACCCAAACATTTTCTTTA
The DNA here is from genome assembly GCA_023440945.1 of Bacteroidota bacterium. Classification (GTDB taxonomy): domain Bacteria; phylum Bacteroidota; class Bacteroidia; order Chitinophagales; family Chitinophagaceae; genus JAEZRL01. The sequence continues at coordinate 538 of JAEZRL010000143.1, read as the reverse complement.
TCTGTTTTTGAAAGTTTCTGATCTATAAAAAACTTACTCAGTTTCTTTTTTTTCTGCATGCCTAAAGGATAGAAATAATCACCTTGCTTCCATTTGCGTAATAACAAAGGGAAAGTTATTTCTTTTGCATCCACGTAAACTACATCCTTTGAATTTGTTATTTCAAATTTTGAAACCGGTAGTTTTTCTAATTCAAGTAACCCATTTTCAAACTGTACTTTTTTATCTCCTGCCTCGATTAAAATGTGCCTAATATGTGTTGTTTGCAAAGGAGCAATTATAAACCAATTCCGGTTTTTTATAACACGATGAGAAGCAGATGCGATATAACTTCCGTTCTCCGCCTCGTATAATTTTTTCACTTCCTTAACCTGTGCAGACATAAAGCCGAAATCTTTTATTATTTCAAAAATGATCGTGTTTTGCGGCTCTGTTTTCTGCAGCTTCAAAACAGGAATATGTAACTCATTTCCTTTTTGTTCTATCATTTTCTTTTTATGAAGATCAATAGCCTGCTGATACAAAATTTCTGCTTCTT
>JAEZRL010000029.1 GCA_023440945.1 Bacteroidota bacterium | reverse complement strand
ATCGCTTTTTGTTTATCAGTTGTGGTATCGAAGGAATTGAAATGATTTCTGCTTGTTCCATTGTTTGTGGCAAAAACAGTAAGTATTGCCAATAAACCTAAAAAGGATAGCGTTTTCATATGTTTTTTATTTTGAATTAAAGTGAAGAAAGATAATGTTTTGATGAAGGATGGTGTACGAATTTTAATAATAGTTAGCTGAAACTTTTTGGAATAATTAGAAAAATAAAAACAATCTTTTAAAAAGTCAAGCAGGTGTAAAAACAACATAAACAACATTGTTTTATTCTTCATCAAAAGCCACTTAATACATCAATCTATTTCCTTTTTAGCAGTTCTTTAAACGAGGTTAGAAAAAAGATATATGGGCGTAAGAATGTAAATTAGCAAAATGCTTTTCAGAAAAATGTTGCATAGCGATAAGAACGTACAAGAGTGCGACGCAACGAAAGTTTAATGCATATCTTCAGTCGAGTTCAATAAAAATTATTCACTTTTTAAAAAATTTTATGGCTGTTATTTTACCTGTTAATGAAATATTTCCCCGCTTTGGTAACAATTGTTTTATTGCACCCAATGCTACAATTATTGGTGATGTTTTAATGGGTAATGATTGCAGCATTTGGTTCAATGCTGTTGTTCGCGGTGATGTTAATTATATAAAAATGGGGAACAAAGTGAATGTGCAGGATGGCGCTATTATTCATTGCACTTATCAAAAAAATCCTACGGAGATTGGAAACAATGTTTCTATTGGTCATAATGCTATTGTGCACGGATGTAAGGTTTTTGATGATGTGCTGATAGGCATGGGAGCTATTGTTATGGATCGTTGTGAAATTCATAGCAATTCCATTATTGCAGCAGGAGCGGTGGTGCTGGAAGGAACAATTGTGGAAGAAGGTTCTATTTATGCAGGCGTACCGGCGAAGAAGGTAAAAGATATAGCAAAAGATATGATACATTCTGAAATTGAGCGCATTGCAAGCAATTATGTAAAATATGCAGGCTGGTACGAAAAAAATTATGAAAATGATGCAACGAAATAGAAAAGGACGCTGTCTTACTACTGGATAGCTTTCTGTTACAACCAAAACTTACTGCTTAATCATATGTTTTATCCCTTCAGGAAAGCTATCCTTTTTATTTGCGCAGTATTTGCATTTGATGCGTGTGCTATAAAAAAAGGTTGTCCAGCAACACGAGCAAATGTAGGAGCGGAAAAAGTGCTAAGCGGAGACCCCAAAGCAATAAAAGATCTAAAAAAAGGAAAAAAATATAAACTCAATAAGTTTTGAAAAAAAGGGGGATAACATGCAGGCAATTCATCACCCCTCTGTTACAGCCAATATCATTGATGAGAATGGAAGCTTAAATCAATTTTATTCTTTAACCGAGGTATTAAGCAAAACACGTTACGTTAAATTTGTTGGTAAGAATGATGAAGCAGATAATATTGAATGGCGTTTTAAATACCGCGGCCGTGAAATTTTTCTGCAATATAACATCTACAACGGAGTAAGTTTATTTCCACAAGATAACAAGGATGCAGAAACTGCGGTAAAGCTTTTGAATAAGTTAAAGACAAAGAGAGCCTAATAGTTTTTATCGTCAATAGAATCGAGAATGTTGCAATAACTTATGTAACGTTCAATAGATATCCGTTCTTCTTCTACCGCTTGTTTTATCGCACAACCCGGTTCGTTCAAATGTAAACAGTTGTTGAACTGGCAATCGCTTATTAAAACCCGCATTTCCGGGAAATAATGAGAAAGTTCCTGCTTGGTTATATCTATTATACCAAACTCCCGAATACCGGGAGTGTCTATAATTCTTCCGCCTTCCGGCAGATCAAACATTTCTGCAAAAGTGGTGGTGTGCATCCCTTTGCCACTCCATCCGCTTACTTCCTGCGTTTTTAACTGTAGTTGAGGAATAATTGCATTTATAAAAGTTGATTTGCCTACACCGCTATGACCGCTTAATAAAGTTGTTTTATCTTTCAGTAATTGTTTTAATTCTTCTGTTCCATGACCTGTTTGCATACTTAATAACTTTACGGTATAACCTATGGAAGAATACATGTTATTCAATTCATTGTATTTATCCATTTCCTTTTTTTTGTACAGATCCGCTTTATTAAAAACGATAATGGCTGGCACATGAAACGCTTCGGCAGAAACAAGAAAACGGTCAATAAATCCCTGAGAAGTTTTTGGTTCTTTCAATGTCGCAAACAGTAGAGTTTGATCAAGATTGGCTGCTACAATATGATGCTGTTTTTTATTATGGGGCGAACTACGGGCAATGTAATTTTTACGTTCATAGATTTCGGTAATGATGGCGGTGTTCTCTACTTCATCTTCCAATTCTATTTCTACTTCATCTCCCACTGCAATAGGGTTGGTAGAAGTGATACCATCAATTTTAAAAATGCCTTTTATTCTCGCATTAAAAGTGCTTCCTTGTGTTGTTTTTGCAACATACCAAATGCCCGTAGATTTATAGATGATTGCCTTCATTCAAAGGCGAAGTTAACTGTAAAGGGACTTAAGGAGGAAGAGGAATTATAATAAAAATTGATCATGAATATAATCAACAACTTCTTTCATATCGTGGTTTTGTTCAAATACAGCAAGTTGCCGGTCAGCCCCTGTTCCATTTTCTAAAATTTTTCTTATGTTATTAATAGCATGGCGGCTGCCTAGGTCGTCCACTACATCATAGATAAAATCAAGTAATTCGTAGATCAATGCTCTTGTGTTCACTTCCATTTCTTTACCAAAGTCTATCAAACTTCCATCAATTCCATAACGACTTGCCCGCCATTTATTTTCGTTTATTAATGCGCGTTGATAGATGATAAAGTTCATGTTTTGCGTACGCAGCTTGTATAATTTTGCACAAATAGCCTGGAATAAAGC
>JAEZRL010000495.1 GCA_023440945.1 Bacteroidota bacterium | reverse complement strand
GAACAACTGGCTTCAGAAAATTGACAGCGGACTTATTGCTTTTCTGCTAACTTTTGATGCAATCATACTCTGGATGGTTTTAATGTTGTTTTACTTTTCGCTTTTTAAGTATTTGTGGCTGATACTTTGTTCTCCTGTTTTTGCTTACTTAAGTGAAAAAACAGAAGCGATCATTGAAGAACGTGAACTGAATTTTAAATGGAAACAATTGTGGAAAGATATTCGTCGTGGCTGTTTTATTGCAGTAAGAAATGCATTATGGCAAACAGTTTATACCATCTCTATCTTAATACTGGCACTGATACCTGTTGCAGGCTGGATAAGTCCGCTCATCGCCATTATCGTAGAATGTTATTATTATGGTTTTTCTATGCTCGATTATAGTGCGAAACGAAGGAACATGAATACCTATGAAAGCATTTATTTTATCGGGACGCATAAAGGTCTCGCTATTGGCAATGGCATTGTCTTCTATCTTTTACACGTAATGCCAATTATAGGTTGGATACTTGCACCTGCTTATGCCGTAATTGCTGCAACCTTAAGTATGATGCGTGTAAAGGGAACTATCGTTCCGCAACAGGTTTAATTGCTTTAATAAGTTCCGCCTGTCCGCAGGAAGCTGTGCTTATTGCTCAGTTGTGCGCTTACTTATTCTTTATGCAGCAAATCATTCCGCTCTTGTATAACAGACAAAATATTTCCTGCAGGATCTTTAAACCATGCAATCGCATGGCCATCCGCATTTCTGCAAATTCCCCTTTCATCCGTTTTTATCGGCGCTTCATATTGTTCAAATCGTACACCTTCTTTTGTAAGTGCATCTACTGCTTCTTCAATATTTTTCACTTCAAAGTTCAACACTGTAAAGGTCGCGGCCTCATGATTCGGTTTCGGGTAAATCATTACGGTTTTATCACCCATTTGTAATTCAAGTACGCCCATTGTATTTTCTTTCACTTTCATTCCAAGGATATTCCCGTAAAATTCTTTTGCTTTGTGAAGGTCATTCACAGAAAAACTGCTGAATGAATTGGTATAACTAAACATGATGTATAGATTAAGTTATAAGCTGTGAGAATTATGCTACAAGTGCCAAGTACAAATGAATTGCCGACCCACACACAAATCTATTACATTGAAAAATAAACAAGAGGGTGTAATAACGACATTATAAGGGTTGATTGCGACAATACAATTTTATATCTTTAACTCATAAAACCGAGTCACGTTATAATTTCAATTTCGACAGTAATAAAGCCAAGCAAAATTTAAACACTTAAAGAAGTGAACTTGCGAGGTTACAATTGGCGTATAACATAATAAATGGTATTCAGATGAAACATATCTCCATTCTTGTTCCACTTGGAAACACAAGCCTTACAAACATAGAAGGAACATACCAGATTTTTTCTGAAGTCAATTCTATTAATGCTGCATTAGGAAGACCGCCGTTATTTCATATTCAACTTGTTGGGCTTTCCAAAGAAATAAGTCAGCGAAACGGCTTATACACGATATGCCCCGATGTGCTAATCACTGACATAAAGAAAACCGATCTGATCATCATACCTGCAATGTTCGGTGATCAAAAAGCAGTAGCAGAATTAAATGCTGGTTTCATTCCCTGGATTGTTCAGCAGTACCGGGAAGGCGCAGAAGTAGCAAGTTTTTGCATTGCTTCCTTCTTTCTTGCAGCTACCGGTTTATTAAAGGGAAGACAATGTGCAACACATTGGCAGTTTGCAAATTTATTCCGCAGCATGTATCCGGATATTCATCTGGTGGATGATAAAATAATGACGGAGGAAGCTGGTTTATATACCAGTGGCGGCGCTTATTCTTATCTTAACCTCGTGGTTTACCTGATAGAAAAATATGTAGGAAGAGATGTAGCAGTAATTATTTCTAAAGCTTTTATGATTGATATTGACCGGAAAAGCCAGTCGCCTTTTATTATGTTTAAAGGGCAAAAAGAACACACCGACGAACCGATCAAAAAAGCGCAGGAATTTATAGAAAAGAATTATGAAGAAAAGATCACCGTTGACCAATTGGCAAGATTGTTTGCTTTAAGCAGAAGAAATTTTGAAAGAAGATTTAAAAAAGCAACCTGTAACACGGTTACGGAATATATTCAACGTGTAAAGATGGAAGCTGCAAAAATGAGCCTTGAATCATCACGTGAAAATGTGAACGAAGTGATGTATAAAGTTGGTTATACCGATCCCAAAGCATTTCGAATTACGTTTAAAAGAATCACCGGTTTATCACCTGTTCAATATCGTAATAAATACAACCGGGAAAGGCCTGCAGCGGTGGCATAATTGAGGTTAGATATTAAAGTCAGTTCCTGATTCCAGCTTCTCCACCCACGGTTCTGTAAGCCTCTTTGTGTTTATCTTTTCCTGTTGAGTCAATAATATCTCTTTATTCTAAAGTAAGTTCTATAATAGTGCAAAGCAAAGTTTTGCTGTAAAACCATCTCTCACCTGTTTCAAAAACCGTTAACAAAAACCTCTTTAATACTGGCCTCGAAATTGCAGTTCAGATAACAGAAGATTGTTAACCGGGAAATTGAATTGAAGCTATGAAAACGGAGAACAGCAAGGCTATCGAAGAACCTTTTACTGAAAAACAGGAATTAGCCAATACGGTCATTCACGCTTTGGGAATTTTATTGGGTTTTGTTGCAGTACCTTTTTTAATTACCATTTCGATAAAAAACAACGATACAAACAGCATTATTGGTTCAGTTATTTATGGGATTTGTTTTTTAATGACTTTCACTTTTTCCACTATGTTCCACTGGTGTAAAAAGGAGAACAGGAAGTGTAAGCTGGAGATGCTGGATTATATAAGCATTTACTTTCTTATAGCAGGTACTTACACTCCTTTTGTTCTCAATTTTATGCCTAATACTTCAGGCATTATTTTACTTTGTCTTGTTTGGGGTTGTACTGTTGCAGGTACATTATTTAAAATATTTTTTGTAAACAGGAACACGACTGCTACCATTCTATTTTATTTGTTTACAGGTTTGCTATTTCTTATCAAATGCGAAAGTTTTTTTGCGCAAATGCCTTATACCGTTGCTTTACTCATTATCACAGGCGTAGTTTTATATGTTTTAGGCATTACTTTTTTTGTATGGAAAAAATGGTATTATCACCACGCCATCTGGCATTTATTTGTTCTAGCTGCAAGTATTTGCCATCTTGCCGCAGTGTATTTAACAGTGGAAGGTTAATTGTTATGAACTGATATAATTCTGCAGATGAGATATTGTTTCCTGCTGCGTTAAAATGGTTTCTGTAACAACATCATTAATGGAAATTATGCCAACCAGTTTATCGCTTATCTTAACCGGTAGATAACGAATATTATTTTCCGAAAGAAGATGCATACAATAATCAACAGAATCGTCCGGCGTAACAGAAGGAAACTCCGAAGACATGATGTCGGTAACGGTAGTATCAACCGAAGACTTACCTTTCAGAACGATCTTCCGCGAATAATCTCTTTCGGTCATAATGCCCAAGAATTTATCGTTCTCCATTACCACTACAGAGCCGATGTTTTCATCAGCCATCATTTTTAATGCATCGATTACCGTGGTAGAAGGTGCAACGGTAGTGACAGCGTTGCCTTTTCGTGCAAGAATGTGCGCTACTTTTCTCATTGTTAGGTATTTAAAAGATGAAGAAAATAAAATTTGCCCCGCCTGCTACGGTGTTACAATCAGTTCTTAAATTTAAAGAAAATCGGTAATAAAAGAACTTAAACAAAATTTTTGTCTGGAATTCATAAAACCGCATAGATTATCTTTTAGTTATATTTACTGTTGATGCGAGAAGCTTTATTTATAAGAAGAAACAAAGACCGATGGCAGCAGATTCAATACATGCCAGGTGTTCATCCCGATGAAACAGCCAAAGAATTTATACAATTAGTGGAAGATCTGGGCTATAGTAAAACCTTTTATCCGCAAAGTAAAATAACCCAATACCTTAATGCCGAAGCGAGTAAAAAATATCTTGGTATTTACGAGAACCAACGGCAGAACAGTGGCCGCATCAAACGATTTTTTAAATACGATCTTCCGTTGGTGTTAGCTAAACATCAGCGCATTTTATTAATAAGTTTTTGCCTGTTCTTTTTATTTGTGCTCATTGGTTTTTTTTCTGCAAAAACAGATGAAACATTTGTACGACAGATTCTCGACAACGATTATGTGGATATGACCGAACAAAACATTAAGGAGGGAAAACCTTTTGGTGTATATGGTTTTGGCAACGAGTTCTTAAGCTTTGTTTACATTTTCATCAACAATTTATATGTGTCGCTAAAAGAATTTGCAGGCGGCATTTTGCTTGGCATTCCAACCGTTCAGAGTTTGATGTACAACTCCATAATGGTTGGCGCTTTTGAATATTTATTTTACAGCAACGGTTTGATAGAGGATAGTTTGCTTACCATTTTATTGCATGGCACGCTCGAACTTTCCACTTTTGTTATCTCTTCGGCTTCTGGTTTGGTGCTGGCAAAAAGCTGGCTGTTTCCTGGCACCCGCAAACGTATGGAAGCTTTCAGGAAGGGCGCAAAAGAAGCACTAATGATCGCCATGTCTAACTTTCCTATGTTGTTCCTCGCTGCATTTTTCGAAGCTTTTTTAACCCGTCATACCGATATGCCTGTTTGGCTAAAATTGTTAATTATAACCAGTTCGTTGTGCATTGTTATTGGTTATTTTATTGTGTATCCCATTCGTTTAAAAAAGAAACTGCAGGCATTATAGTATGAGGAATTTTCTCCTTCATATAAACTTCTCTTTTAAAAAAACTTTTTTTAGGTGGCCTGCGTTGTTGCTGCTACGTGGCTTTCGTTGTGTCACTCACTTGTGCGGTTTGTTCGCTACTCGACAAAGTGAAACAACAAACAGAGATTATCTGAAAACGTTTAAGAGCATCTCTTTGTCTTTTTTTCTTTTTGTGATCCTTCTGATTATAAAAGAGTTTTTAACACAAAGGACACAAGCTTTTTTCACGAAGAGCACAAAGAGAGCTTCTTTCACTCATAAATTTTTTATTTGCCTGATAAGTAGTTTGTTTTTTATCCCAGCTAATCTCATCGCACAAACAGATACAACAGAAGAATTTGTTGCAGATACTTTGTCACTGCATGATACCGCTCCCATTTCTTCTGAAGAAACAAATATTTCCTCCAGCAAACACATTTACGATACTTCACAAAACTTCTTCAACCGGAAGGAAGACAACGATGAAATATTCTCTTCCGAAAAATTCAAGCCACATGCTTCAGCTGATTCCTTTGTACAAAAACTACGCAACGCAGAAGACTTCTGGTACGTGAAAGCAGTGGAAAAATTCAAGCAGGATATTGTTCGTTTGCAAACTGATAAAGCTTTTCGTGACAGTCTTATAAAAGCAGGGTATTTAAAACCCGATGAACAGGTTTTTAAACAGGAACAAAAAGCAAGTTTAATTACTTCCCCATGGATACAAATACTAATATGGATGATCATCATTGGTGTTTTTGTATATGCGCTTGTTTATTTTTTACTCACCAATAAAATAAGCCTGTTTACGAAAGGTAATATTTCTGTTTCTTCATCAGGACACAAGGATGGGGAAGACGATATTTTTCATTTGCCTTACAATGAACTTTTGCAACAAGCAGCAAAGGAAAAAAATTATCGGCAGGCGGTGCGCATCTTATATCTTCAAACCTTGAAGATGATGAGTGAAAAAAACATTATCAAGTTCCAACCTGATTATACCAATTTGCATTATTTGTCCCAACTCAATAAAACCAATTATTTCAACGAATTTTTCAAAATTACGCATCATTACGAATACGCCTGGTATGGAAAGTTTTTTGTGTCGGAAGACCGTTTTAAAAAGATAAGAGCGGACATTGAATCGATTCAACAAAAGATAAACGCCGCATGAAAAAATTATTTCCATACATAGCAGGCGTGTTGTTGTTTGTTGCGGTTTCTTTACTGCTTTTAAACAAAGGCCCCAGAACCTTTGATGGAAGGATAACATTAAATCATCGTGATAAAATTCCTTACGGAACTTATACTGCTTACAATTTATTACAGCAACAATTTCCTAATGCTTCCGTTGAAATAAATAAACTTGCGCCTGCAGAATGGAAAATGCTTTTTTATGATACATCCGGGCAGGTTTTGTTCATCGTGAACAGCTATTTCAATCCAAGCGAAAGTGAGTTGGATAACCTTACTGCTTTTGCACAAAAAGGCAATTATGTTTTTATAAGCGCATTACAAATGAACGAAACAGCGCAAAAGTTTTTCAAAGTAAAACAGGAAAATTATTACGATAACGGCCTTTACAACAAAGCGCAGGAAGAAGGCGTTACAGTGTTGGATTCTTTTTCTGTAAACCTCGATACTTCGCTGTTTGATTATCCATGGAATTACAGTTATCCAGGTATCTCGTATGATAATTATTTTATTCGTTTTGATAGTTCGTTCACTTATCAGCTTGGTTATGCAAACAACAACAAACCAAATCTTGTTGCAATCAACACGAGAGCCGGAACAATTTTTATTCATGCAGCGCCAATAACTTTTAGTAATTTCTTTTTATTATACAGCAACAACCACCAGTATTTTGAAAAGCTGTTAAGCCTTATTCCAAACAACACAGAAAAGATTGTTTGGGATGAATATTTTTTATACAAACGCAATGCGTCTTCAGATGACAGTAACGGTTTGTTGCATGTTATCTTTCAGTATAAGAATTTCCGCTGGGCTTTTTGGACGGCGATTGTTCTACTGGCGCTGTTTGTTGTAACAGAAGTGAAACGAAAACAACGAGTGATACCTCTTTATCCCAAGCCCGTAAATGATTCGCTTGAATTTGTAACAACCATCGGTAAATTGTATTATGAAAAAGGCGATCATAAAAATCTTGCTGAAAAACTAACACAGTTTTTTCTCGATCATCTGCGCAATAAATACAACATCAAAACAAACGAGCTAAACAATGAGTTTGCAAAGAATGTTTCAGCCAAAACAAATGTGCCATTTGAAGAAGTAACAGAAATAACAGAGTATATTTATTTTATACAATACAGCGAAAATATTCGTGGTGAACAATTGATGCATTATTATCAACTGCTTGAAAAGTTCTATAAAAAAGCATGATTATGATTGATGAGTTATTTGAACAAAGAATAGATTTAACGGGATTAAGCAAAGCCGTATTTGACCTGCAATCAGAGATACAAAAAGTAATCATAGGACAAGATGAAATGGTTAAACTTATTCTTGCAGCTCTTCTTGCCAATGGCCATGTGTTGATAGAAGGTGTTCCAGGTGTTGCTAAAACTTTAACCGCAAGGTTAATGGCGAAAAGTTTGGAAGCTGGTTTTAGCCGCATACAATTCACACCGGATCTTATGCCCAGTGATGTATTGGGTACAAGCATTTTCAATCCCGGCACAAGCAGGTTTGAATTTAAACGTGGCCCTGTTTTCAGCAATATTGTTTTGATTGATGAAATAAACCGTGC
>JAEZRL010000448.1 GCA_023440945.1 Bacteroidota bacterium | reverse complement strand
AAATTTGATTTATGAAAACGGGTATAATAAATTTTTGAACAGATAAAAATTTAAAATATGAGGGGGCAATACCCGTCTTATCAAAACAATAAAAATCTTTAGATGAAAAACAGCATAACATTAATTATTCTTTTATTAATAACTTATACAATTGCAGCACAACAAAAAATTGTTGGTCCCGACAATGAAGTTGATCCTTATCATTACGAAGGCGTAAAATCAGAAACATTTGAGAATGCTGCAGTGGTTTGTGCACATCCTTTAGCAAGTAAAGTAGGTGTTGCTATTATGAAAAAAGGTGGTAATGCTTTTGATGCAGTTATTGCAACGCAACTTGCTTTAGCAGTTGTATATCCTGAAGCAGGGAATATTGGTGGTTGCGGATTTATGACAGCAAGAAAAACAAACGGTGATATTATTACACTTGATTATCGTGAAATGGCGCCGGCAAAAGCAACGAAAGATATGTATCTCGATTCTGTTGGTAATCCTATTCCGCATCTTTCACTTGATGGTCATCTTGCAGTTGGTGTTCCCGGAACAGTTGCTGGTTTGTTCGCTACTTATAAACATGCAAAGCTTCCATTCAAAGAATTAATTCAACCTGCCATTGATCTTGCAGAAAAAGGTTTTGTTATATCACAGGCAGAGGCAAACGGATTGAACCATAACAAGAATTCATTTCTTCAATTAAATACAAAACCAACTGCATTTGTAAAACAAACGGCATGGAAAGCAGGCGATACGTTAATTCAGAAAGATCTTGCAAAAACATTGATGCGCATAAGAGATAAGGGACAGAAAGGTTTTTATGAAGGTGAAACAGCAAAACTTATTGTAGAAGAAATGAAAAGAGGCAATGGCATCATCAGTTATGAAGACCTGGAGAATTATGTTGTAAAACAACGTCAACCTATTTCATTTGATTATCGTGGTTATAACATTATCAGTTTTCCACCACCAAGCAGTGGTGGATTATTATTGGCAGAAATGTTTAAGATGATTGAAAAATATCCTCTATCTGATTGGGGTTTCCAATCGCCGCAGGCGGTACAATTAATGGTTGAAGTGGAGCGGAGAGCTTATGCAGACAGAGCGCAGCACATGGGTGATCCTGATTTTTGGAAAGTGCCTGTAAAAACATTGATGAGTGATGATTATATCGCGGAAAGAATGAAAGATTTTACGCCGGGTAAAGCAAGCAAAAGTGAAGATATAAAAGCAGGTATTGTACATGAAAGTGAAGAAACAACACATATTAGCATTATGGATAAAGATGGAAATATTGTTTCGGTAACCACAACGCTAAACAATTCTTATGGCAGTAAAACAGTTGTTGGTGATGCCGGTTTTTTATTGAATGACGAGATGGATGATTTTAGTGTAAAACCTGGTGTACCCAATATGTATGGTGCAGTTGGTGGCGCTGCAAACGCTATTGAACCTGGAAAGCGAATGCTTAGTTCAATGACCCCGACATTAGTGTTGAAAGATAACAAGCCCTACATTGTTGTTGGAACACCGGGAGGTACAACTATTCCCACTTCTGTGTTTCAAACCATTGTTAATATTATCGATTTTGATATGACGGCAGCAGAATCAGTTGATAATCCAAAGTTTCATCACCAATGGCTACCGGATGAAATTATGATTGAACCCGCATTCAATGCAGATACAAAAGCCGCACTCGAAAAGATGGGTTATAAGTTTGCAAATCGGGGTGCGATAGGCAGAACAGAAGTGATAAAAGTGGTGAATGGAAAACTGCAGGCTGCAGCAGATATAAGAGGCGATGATAGCGCAAGTGGTTTTTAAAAAGTGAAATTCGAATAGAAAAAAGGGTTTCGACCACTGCAAGAGTTCGGAACGCTGCTAAAATTTGAAAATGTATCATAAACCTTATTTTAAGGAAAAGGATGAGAAAGAGATCCTGCAGTTTATGCAGCAACATCCTTTTGTTATTTTGTGTGGTTCAGATAGAAATGGAGTGCCTGAAGCAACGCACATTCCTATTCTTATTGACCAAAGAAACGATAAGTTATTTCTGATAGGGCACATTAGTCGAAAATCAAGTCATCATAAAGCTTTTGAAGCAAATTCAAATGTGCTTGTAATTTTTACAGGACCTCATAGCTATGTTAGCGCAAGCTGGTACGATGATCCGCAACAAGCTTCTACCTGGAATTACATGACTGTTCATGCAAAGGGAAGATTGAGGTTTTTGGATGAATCATCTTTATTAAATATTCTCAAACAAACTACTTCACATTTTGAAAAGAGCAGCAACTCTCCGGCACTTTTCGAAAAGCTTCCTGCTGATTATGTTGCTTCACTATCAAAAGCCATTATTGGTTTTGAGATAGAAGTTTCAACACTTGAAAATGTATTCAAACTTAGCCAGAACAGGAATGAACAAAGCTTTGATAATATAATTGCTCATTTGAACGATCAGGACATTGAAGCAAAGCAAGTAGCATCAGAAATGCTAAAACGTAAATCACAAATTTTTTCTTCATGAAATTTCTTTCTTTTTTATTCATCATTATGCTGATAAGTTGCAGTACAGTTAAACAAACAAGTTCTTCATCACCTTTTGCAAACGGTGCTTTCGATTTGGAAGGTCACAGAGGATGCAGAGGTTTAATGCCTGAAAACACTATTCCGGCTTTTTTAAAAGCGATTGACATCGGGGTAACAACGTTGGAAATGGATGCTGCGATTACAAAAGACAACCAGGTTGTAATAAGCCATGATCCTTATTTCAATCATTATATCACCACTAAACCTGATGAAAGTTTTGTAAGTGCTGAAGAAGAAAAAAGTTTGAAGATATATGGCATGACCTACAACGAAGTAAAAAAATATGATGTTGGCATGAAACCCTATGCTGCTTTTCCTGAACAACAAAAAATCCCTGCAGTGAAACCTTTATTAAGTGATGTAATTGATAGCGCTGAGGCTTATGCAACAAAGCATTCGAAACACAAAATATATTATAACATTGAAACAAAATGTTCTCCTTCCGGAGATGACATTTATCATCCCAAACCTGCATTATTTGTTGATCTATTAATGAAAGTTATTTATGATAAAGGAATTGCAGACAGAGCTATTATTCAATCTTTCGATATTCGTTCACTGCAATACCTACATCAAAAAGATAACACAATTAAAACTTCTTTGCTTATTGATCGCAGTGATAAAAGAACATTAGAACAGCAACTAAAAGATCTTGGTTTTGTACCAACGATTTATAGTCCTGAACAATCTTTAGTAACAGAAACATTGATAAAGCAATGTCATGATGCAGGAATGAAGATCGTTCCGTGGACGATAAATGATTCACAAAAAATGCAGGCTTTGAAACAAATGGGCGTAGATGGCCTTATAACAGATTATCCCGATCGTTTTGCAGGTAAAAAATAAAGTTTAAAAATTGAAACGTTACATCTTGAGCAAATACATAAGGAAGTACTTTTATTTTTTCTTCATCTTATTTTTTCAACGGCAGTGGTTAATACAATTTATTCACGATTTTTGCAAGCTTAATTAAAACTTTTTATGACGAATATATTGCATCCATGGCATGGCGTTGATTATGGTGATAAAGCACCTCGTTTTGTGAATGCCGTTATCGAAATTCCACAAGGTTCGAGAGCTAAATATGAAATTGATAAACCAAGCGGACTGTTGAAACTTGACAGAGTTATATACTCCTCGTTTTATTATCCAAGTAATTATGGTTTTATTCCACAAACTTATGGTGAGGATAAAGACCCTTTGGATATTCTTGTTATTTCAAGTTTAAGTATCCAGCCTTTATGTATTGTTGAAGCAAAAGTTATCGGCGTTATGCAAATGGTAGATGGAGGAGATGCGGATGATAAAATTATTTCCGTTGCAGCCAACGATCCTTCTATCAATTATATAAATAATATTGAGGAATTACCAAAGCATTTTTTCAGTGAACTTCGTCATTTTTTTGAGGAATATAAACGCCTTGAAAATAAAACAGTTGTTGTGGAAGATTTTGGCGATAAATCGAAAGCATTGCAAATAGTGGAAGATGGAATAAAACTTTATAATGAAACTTTTAAGCACAAAGAAAAAAGCTAATTTAAAAAGCACCGTTATATTGAATTGAGCTTTATTTTTGTGCAAACTTTTAAAGGCATGGAAGCAAGAAAATCTACCGGCAAATATTGGTTATGGTTTTTTATTTGGGTTGTTATCATTACTATTATGTTATTTGATGTGGGAGGTTCAAGGCCTTATTTCTGGCTTGCATTGCCTGGTGTAGTAACTTATTTTGCGAAAGGAATGGATATAGTATAAACTTATCTTCATTATATTAAAAAGGAGTTTCTGTTATTAAACGGAAACTCCTTTTTGTTTTAGATGTCAAAATGTTTTGCAATAGTATGATAATGAAAGGCATAAAAGAAATGATAAACACTTTCTTTCGTGCTCCTGCCGAAGGAGCATTCATTATGGATTATTAGCAACTTCTCTTAACCGACGAGTTGGTAAATAAATTTGAAAACCAACATTGAGATCAAGATTACTCGCAGTTGTACTGCTTCCAAAACCCACAATACCTGTATATTTAAGTAAAGTTTCGAGACCAACATTTGGTGTAATGAAATAAGCGAATCCTGGTCCTACGCCTAAACCTAAACCATTAGTAGAATTTCCATTAGCAGGATTATCCCCTTCAATACCAACAGTACCTTCCAAAAAGAAACGTCCATGTCGAAGTACGCTTACTTTGGCTGGATTAATATAATAGCGTCCTAAAGCACCAACCCCATAATTTACATTTGCACCAGCACCTTTTGCTGTTTGTAAACCAAGGTTAACATAAGCACCAAGTGCTACATTATCCTGAATAAAAAAAGCAAGTTTGGGGTCAATTCGCATAGAAAAATACCCACCACCATTAAGATTGAGATTAAAGTCGGCAATATCGCCACCTACAAGTAAATTTCCTCTTTGAATCTGGGCATTTGCAGTTAGGGTAAAACCAACCAGGGCAATAGAAAACAAAGTGATAAACTTTTTCATAAAAGCTGTTTTAATTAATTAATCGGATTGTGCTATGAAATGATTCATTTAAAATCATGCCAAGAGAAAAAGATGCTTATCGCATTTGCATGTCATGGTGGGCATAATAATGCATTGCTTTTATAGTAACAGGAAAGAGTGTTATGCAAGGTTAAGAAGCAATGGCTGCAGGCGGCATATCTTTAATAGTTGTTGCAGATGGTTTTGATTTTGGTTTTTTATAAGTAAACAGAAACCAGAAAATGCCATTCCTAATAAAGATGTTATAAATAATTATTGAAGCCGTAATGCCAAAGAAAATGCCTGTTATTAAAAGTACTTCTGCATTCTCAACACCAAAAACTCTTGTAAGAATAATTCTTACAGATGCTGCTATCATAACATGCATTACATAAATATAAAGCGAGTGATAACCAATAATTCTAAGAAAGGTGAGTATGTTTAGTCTTTGTACAAGGAAAGCAACAACAAACATACTAAAGCAGCCTATAACAGCGATAATGATAAACTGTGATTGTATGTAAAAATCTGTACTTGTAGAATCAATATCATGGTTGATGAAATACATTTGCGTTAGAATAAAAAGTGGGATGACTGCTAAGAAAGTAAAAGGACTTTTAAGTACCTTTTGAAAATTATCTTTAAAAAATAATTTTGATACTAAATCTCCCAAAGCAAAAAAGAAATAGAACAACATCCAATCTGAAAGAATGCTAATCTGCTGCACGTGTGAAGATAAAAAGTAGAATACCAATCCTAATACTATTTGAATAAATATTGTTGGTTTGAAATAATGTTTTATAAGCGAATAGAACATGGATACATTAAACAAAGCCGGTAAGTACCAGAATTGGTCTAACTCTCTTGGCTGATAAAAGAGGTAAGAATAATCAATCCAGGTGCGTTGTGCATTTGTAAAAGATGACATTAATATCTGGATTGTTATTTGCAATGTTGCCCAAATCAAGTAAGGATAAAGAAGCGTTTCAAATTTATTGGCGATGTACTGTTTAATGCTCCTTTTCTTTAAACTCATATTTAAAAAAATACCGGAGAGAATAAAAAACAACGGGATCCTGAAACTGTAAAAGATCATATTTGCAGTCATAAGATAAGAAGACACGTAAACACCGCTTCTTTCAATACCTAATAAAACATGCCGGTACACAACCAGTAAAATAGATATGCCTCTAAGGTAATCAACCCATGGAAGCCTGCTTTTTTCAATAACAGGAAGGTTGAAAGCCTTTGATATAAAAGCATTGGTTCTAATACGAAAGGTTCTCATTCAGGCGATTCTTTTATTAAAGTAACTGTTTCCTTTTTTACTGGTATAACAGCAGAGGTAAAATTGTCTTGCGCTGCTGCTTTTCTCACGAATAATTTGTCTTTTAGTTTTATAAAATAAGATTCATATAAGGTATAGCTCAATTCAGCAATTAAATAAACAGAAATAAGATATGGAATGAAAGATAGAAGGTGAAGCAACGGCGTGGTAAAATGTAACAAGTGCTGATATACATACACCAAGATAATCCAGTGATAAATGTACATGCCGTAAGAAACTTTTCCTATCCTTACCATCCAGCGGCTTTCGAGCAATCTACGAAGTTTGGGAAAAGTATGTTCACTTTTTATGCTTATTAGCGTTAATATAAAAGAGGCGAATAAGAAATTAAGAATGGTATAATGCCAAACATGTTCGTAATTATTTATTTGGCCTATGTTAAACCCAAGATCGATAAAGAAATAGGGCCGTGCGTCACTATTCAAAAAATTCCAAAATCCCGCTAACAATGTAATTACAATGCCTGTATATAGTAGATATTGAGGTTTATCTATTTTTTTATCCAAACCCAATACAGGAATTATTCCACCCATAAAAAAAGCATCAAGATGACTGCCGGTATTCCAATAAATTATATCGGCAGCAACAGCGGGTGCGTAACCTTTATTTTTCAAATATTCTCCCAATAGGAAACGGATAACGGGAGAAATGCAAATAAATACGATCATTAATGTTTTTATGACTTTTGATGAGCATAAAAAAATGATCCAGGGAAAGAAAAGATAAAACTGCTCTTCTACCGATAATGACCATAAATGCGTGAACAATGGATTGCCATGCCACTGGGTTAGAGTGCGTGAATAGTTGAATGTATAAGTTACTAGATAAGGAAAATAAGTTTTATAGTACCATGGAAAATGAAAGAGCAGATAGGTAATGCCGAGAAGAAAAAGATAGCCGAAGTAAAGTGGAAAAATTCTTAGTGAGCGCCTTACCCAAAACTTCTTAAACTTAAAAGCAAGTGAATCTTCTTTAAATTTTTCTTTCCATAAAATACTGGTTATAAGAAAGCCTGAGAGCACAAAAAACAGTTGTACACCAACCCAACCGAAATGAGTAATATCAGCATGAAAAGTCATAACAAGTATAATTGCTATAGCTCTTACGCCATCTAAACTTTTAATGTATCCATTACTCATAATAGTTCTTAGCTTCAATAATATTTTACTGTTACATCACTGGGTAATGAAGATTGGTACTTCTTTAAATTTTCTTTCAGTGGAGATGCTGCTGTTTCATCAATAGCATAAAAAGAAACAATATCATCACCACAAATCACGTTATTCTTTATTTGCCATGTTGCAACTTTATTCCATTTGTGCAGCAAAGAATCGGAGAACCAACTATCATAAACAATAGCAACATCTGCATCCTTTTTTCTGCTAAGGCTGTCAAGAAAACCGGGAGTGTAATAATTTCCTTCCCTGCTTCTTGCTACTTCAATATTTCCAAGTCCCCATAAATCTAAATTATTTCCATCTTTATAAAAAGTAATTGCACCAATATCATTTGCAGCAACGGTTTCATTATTATAAAATTCATGTACAAATTTTGCCATTTGAAATTGCTGTTCATAGATATTGATACAAGCTTGCGCTGCTTTACTAAAAGCTGCAGTGCTTCTCAATATCAGCGGAAAAAATAAAGCGAACAAAGCAACGATTATTATCAAGGACGTTTTTCTGATAAATGAAAATGATATCTCATTGAGATATTTATATAAAATAACGCCAATGATAGTTACTGAACCTAACATAAGATACGCTTCGTAACGATAAAACCATCCTGTTGAAGCAAACGCAAGATGTAATAAAGTTGTAAATATCAGTATAAGAAGAATGTAGGCATATTCTATATTCTGTTTTAACTGCCGATAAAAAATGAGATAGGTGAGGGGCAGAATGATTAATAAGCGTTGTGTGGCGAGAGAGGTAATGCCGCCTTTCTGTATAGTAAGTTTATCTATAAGAATATCACTGATGGTGTGAATAATGCCGCTTACAGATAAAGGTGCAGTTGCAGATTTTATCAATACTGAATTAGGAAGAAAATAACTTCCTTTAATAACAGAATATATCCCGAAAATTATCAAAGGTGATAAGGATACAATGCATAATAAAAAACTTAAACCAATCTTTCTATAATATAATAACATTAAACAAACAACTGCAACAATAAACATTCCTTCATACCTTATCGAGCAGGTAAGCGCACCAAGAATAAAAATTGAGCCAGGTAATTTCCATCTTTCTTTTTTTTCTTCTTTTAATTTAATAGCTAGCCATCGGGAAAAACCAAAGATGAACAAAAAGGAAAAAATACATTGAAGTGTATGCTCCATTCCACTAATAATAATAATAGGAACAGGTGTAAAAAAAATAACACAGGCAAGTATTATAACCTGAACCAGGGCAGGTATATTTTGTTTTTGCAGCCATCTTTGTAATACTGCCATAAGAATAACACCCGCTATTGCATTAATGATAAATGGAACAATAACCTGCACTGAAAAAACACGAAAAGATGCAGCCAATAAAAGAGAATATAAAATAGAGGAGGAAGCAGAAGCAAACTCGTTTGTATTCATTCCCCAATTATCATGTAATGAAATATTTTTTGCGATGGTCATGTGAATGAATGTATCGTCAAGTGGATACATAAATATGCCTTTGGTGAAATTGAAGACTTTATATTCAATCAGCAAAACAGGAATAAACACCAATGCTAAAGCTGCAATAAATACAACAATCTGCTTAATTCGTAAATTAGAAACATTCATTTAGGTTAGGGTTTATTAAATATTTTCTAGTTTTTAGCCCTAAAAAGTTCTCAAAAAAATATCCATTTTTCATTTATATACTTCAGCGTTACATTTAAAATGTGAACCGGAAGGTAATAAGTTGAATTCAAGATGTTCCCGCTTTTCCGTTGAAAGAAGTTTATTTTTCCTGTGTAAGATTTTTCGTACTCGTAAATATCTACATATGGGGTTTTAATTATTCTTTCAATACACCTTTTATTAGCGTCACCTTTTCATTTCAAACAAGATTACTTTAACGTAATCTTTCTGCACCTTTTGTAGCTCAAAATAAGACTTTAGTTTGATTAACAAATCTCACAAATTGACTTTTATTTAGGAAAGAGACCATTATCTTTTTTTGATAATGGCCCCTTTCCTCTAATCAAACTTCATCTTTTAAATTAATGCTTCACCATTTTCAATACTTTAAACGTTTTCTTATCACCAAAAAGTACTTTAACTACATACACACCCGGCAAAGAAATATTTTGATTTGTTCTTATTTCAAAAGAATTAGTTCCTTTTATCACATTATCAAAATTCTGCAGGTAAACAAGTTTTCCACTCATATCGTAAATAGACACAGTAACATTGCCCGTTTTATCAGAATCAACAGTTAATGTGAATGAGCTGGTGAAAGGATTTGGATAAGCTGAAATCTTCACCTGTTTATCTTCCTTGTTCAAATCCATTGCTCTTGCACCTGAAGACTGTACAATCATTGATCTTCCTGTAGCCGGAGGTTGAGGCATGTTAGAATTTGTATTAGCTGTGTAACTATTGATTATCAAAGCTCCAATTAATCCAAACTGTGACGTTGGTGTTCCTGGTGCAACAGTGATGATAACTTCGCCATTTTCATCAGGTGTAATGCCATAAATTGTCACTGTTCCTGAAGTATTGAGTGATGTATTAAGATAAACTGTTTGATTATTTACAGTATAAGCTGTAGTTACATCTCCAAAAGATTGAGAGCTTGCAAAGAAAGTGAAATTATACTTCATCAAAGCACTCAATCCGGTAATTGTAAGTGTTGCAGAATTACCGGGGAACAATCCGTAACTCCCTATCATTACACTATCAGGGAAAATACCTGAGTTGTTGCCTGTATTCATACCAGCATTGTATAGGCCGTCAAATTCACTGGTTTGAACCATTCCAACATTCGTAGGAACTTTTGTTTCATCCAGGAAGTTGTGCCATACATAGCCTTTTTGTGGGGTAATGCCGGTGTTATTCCATGGATAAGGCGCTTGTTCTTTAAATGTATAATTAACGTAAACACTGTAAGCTAAAGTTGTTGCAGCAGCTACATTACTATAGTCGGAGTAAGTACTATTTTTTGCCGCTCTTACTGTATAAAAATAAGTAGTATTTGTTGTAAGATTTACATCCGTAAAAGTTGTTGTGTTTGCAGGCACTGTACCAATACGAACGTAATTGCTATTGGTTGATGTAGCTCGCCATATTTCATAGCCTGTTTCATCAAAAGCTCTGTCTGACCATTGTAAGCTTGCTGTATTTCTTGTTGTCCCTATAACTTTCAAATCGGCAGGGCTTAAAGTACTTAAGGTATTATTATAACTCTGTACAACGATAGAACTTAAGTATGCATAATCTGCTGCCGCATCTTTTGCTACACTTATAATAACCTGTCCGTTTTGATCGGGTGATATTCCATTTATCTGGACAGTTTTGTTAATATTATATGTAGCATTCAGTGTTACGGTTTGATTGTTTATAGTAAAATTAGTTGTGCCGTTTAAACCATCTTCATGGCTATTGAAGAATACAAAATTGTATTTTTTTGAAGCTGATAAACCTGCTATTCGGATTGTTCGCACTGTAGTAGAACTTTCATATTCTGCTGTACGCATTACCACATCAGGATAAGCGCCTTTACCACTACTTTGCATCATACCATTTTCTGCAACACCTTCAAAGCCATTTACGAGGGTAACACTCATCGTTGTAGGAGTATTGGTATAATCAATCAGATTTGATAAAGTTGCCCCTGCAGATGGCCATGCAGTAAAATTATTCCATGGCAAAGGAGCGTTGCTGCCACTTGAGAAATTGATGTAAACCGATGTAACATCTTTATCTGTAATGGTAATATCAAAACTTGCCGACCTGCTTGAATCACTGTTATCAGTAGCAGTGATGGTTACTCCCTGGTAGAAGCCAATTGCACCGGCGTTAGGCTTAATGTTTACAGTACCGGTTCCATTTCCATTATCTGTAAATGTTGCAAAAGGTGGCAAGTTAGATGCAGTTAAAGTTAAATGATCTGTAGCATCATCAATAGCTTTCACTTGAATAGTCAAACTTTCATTGTTTCTGAGTGTAACGCTATTTATAGGTTCAATCTTGGGAATTCTGTTCAGTGTAGCTATTGTTACTACATCGGAGAATTTAGATGCACCATAAGCATTATATGCCTGGATCTTATAGAAGTAATTTGTATTACCTGTATAATTAGAGTCAATAAAGATAGTGCTGTTCTCCGCAACTTGTCCGATTTGTTCAAAAGTTCCTAAAGCACTTGTTGCTTTAAAAATGCGATAGCCGTCTTCGTTATATGCTACGTCGTTCCATGAGAGTTTAATACCTTGGGAAACAACCTGAGCTTTAAGATTTGTTGGAATAGACGGTGTGGTATGATCATCATACTTAGATGATATGACCAACGCATTGATATAACCAGCAGTTGCATTCAATCCCTTTGTCATTGTAAAGCTCACAGTCCCATTTGCATCAGGTTGAATATCACTAATAGAAGTAGTATTTGTTGTATTGTTTTGTACTTTAAGAGAAACTGTAGTTGAACCGATGGTATAATTGGTAGAGCCGTTATCGGTAGCAACTGACCATACGCTTCCACCATAGAAAGTAAAGTTGTAGCGTTTAGAAGGATCAAGACCGGTAACATTGGCGGTAACAAGATTCGGACCTCCCGAATAACCGAAATAATAAAAGTCTTTCATTACTGCGTCTGGAAAAATACCAGAGTTATCACCTGTTGCAGGACCTTGGTTATTAGTAGCCCACCAGCTTGTTTGTAAACTAAGGCCAACCGTGGTCACTTTATCGTTTACATCTTTCAGGTTATTTGTTGTTACACCTGTTATGCTGTTCCATGGTGAACCAATAACATTTTGATTCATGAAACGTGCGTAAATTTTTGTGCCAGGGTCAATATCCTTTACAGTAAGAGTAAATTCTTTCGTAACAGACCCTCCTTTACCATCATTTGCTGTTACCTGTATTGTATAAGTACCGGCAGAAGCAAAATTAGGATTGAGTGTTAGGGTAGCCGACCTGTTAGAAACAGGTACTAATGTGTATGCAAATGGAATATTAGATACTGACCATGAAATTGCATCGGTCGCATTTTCATCAGTCGCATTAAGGGTAACAGCCAAAGAGCTATTCTCATCCATTGAATAATTGGATATAGGATTTATAGCTGGAACATAATTATCGTTGACCGTTAGATTGAATATTGTATTATCTGAACCACCATTTCCATCGTTTACTGTAATTTTTAAGTTGCTATAAACATTCTGGTTTTCGACTGATGGAGTAAGTATAAGTGATGCAACCCCATTTACGGTAGATAACGTTGCAAATGATAATGGAGTATCAAGCGAATAAGTCAAAGGATCTTCGTCGGCATCAGTAGCGTTTAAAGGAATACTCGTTGTAACACCATAACGAACTGCTATACTTGAAAGTTGAGTAATGCGAGGTGGATTATTCGCTGTTTTAGCAAAAGCTTGGGCAGGTTTCGAGGTGCCTCCGGGACCCACAGCAACAACCCTGTAATAATAAGTTATATTACCAAACAAAGATGTATCAGTATAACTGGTGCTGTTTACAGGTAAAATAGCAAGAGGTTTGAATTTGCTTGAATCACCAACTGATCTCATTATTTGATATTCTGTTTCATCAGTTGCTGCATCCTGCCATGTAACAGATATTTTTGAAGATGACAAGGTGGTTGCTTTAATATTCGCTGGTACTGCAGGTGCTCCCGGCAAATCACTTGTTCTTGCAAAAGCAAATAGGGGAGTAGAGCTAAATACTGAATCAGGAATTAGATTTTTTACTATACCTGGCCCCTTATATCTTACTTCCAAAACTGGAGCGGGTTGGGCTTTATTTCGTTTAAAATAAGTAACATAAATCGGATAGGTTCCTACGCCTAAACTTATGCTGCCTGATTTACCTCTGGCACTATGCGTTCCATCATTTTTTACAATCAAGTGAGTGCTATCGAAGCCTCCAATATATAACAGACTACCATCACTTGAGTAACAATAGAAAGTGTATCTACCCTGAGTCGTAATTTTAATTTGACCTTCAAATTTTAAAGCATACTTGGAAGGGCTTAAAGCAGGCGACAAATTTATATTATTTATATGTCCGGTTTTTGTAGCTGTAAGAGAATCAAAAGCTGGAAGTTTAGTCCAGGCTCCATCATAATAAGAATAAAATAATCCCGGAGAGTCTGCAAATCCTGAGGGTCCATCCAGGTTTATTGCCTGCACTTTATAATAGTAATTAGTTGCTGCCTCTGCTGTTGCATCATTGTAAGATGTAATGTTTGCAGTGGTTGTTGTTATTATGTCATAAGGGCCTCCACTATATTTGGCACGGTAAATTTCGAATCCTGTTTCATTATCGCTGTTATCCTTCCAGTTAATTTTTATAGTATTATAATTAATTGCTGTAGCTAC
>JAEZRL010000439.1 GCA_023440945.1 Bacteroidota bacterium | reverse complement strand
ATTTCATCTGTTGATATACAACGATGGTGCTTATTATGAGACCAACAGAAATAAAAAATTGAAATACTACTAAACTGCTGCGCAATCCAAAACTTTTATTGTTTGCTGTTAGCTTACCTTTTAATACCGTGATAGGTTTGAACGAGGAAAGATAAAATGCAGGATACATGCCCGCTGCAATGCCAACCAGCAATCCTAATATTATAAATGCGATTACAGGTTTTATATCGAAACTCAACTGCTTGCCTGATATATTATTGAATGCAGGCAATGTAATTTTTACCAGCACAAATGCGATGATTAATGCAAAAACTGTAAGCATTACTGATTCAAATAAAAACTGCCTGATTAGCTGAAACCTGTTTGAGCCTGCAACTTTTCTTATACCCACTTCTTTTGCACGTTTTGATGCACCTGAAGTAGAAAGATTGATAAAGTTGATACAGGCAATCAGCAACATAAAAATGGCAATAACGCTAAAAATGTAAACATAGCTTGCATTGCCACCAGGTTCAAATTCATTGGTAGTAGTAGAATGCAAATGAATGGAAGTTAAAGGTTGTAATGCAAAACCAAGCTCATTGCCTTTTGTTCTGAATTGTTGAAGGCTCAAGCCCATGTGTTGTTGAATTTGCGGTCCCATGTACTTCTCAACCATCGCAGGAAATTCTGCTTCCATTTTTTTGATATCAGTGCCTGGTTTTAATAGCAAATAAGTATGATAACCACCATGCATCCACGAATCTGATCTCGAGTCTGTAAAGCCTGTCATTGAACCAAACATGTCAAAATGAAAATGCGAATTCACAGGAACATCTTTAATAACACCTGTTACTTTTAGAAGTGCGTTATCATTAAAAGTGAGTATGAGCGTTTTGCCGATCGGATCTTCTTTTCCAAAATATTTTTTTGCTGTTGATTTTGTGATGACAACAGTATTTGGTTGCAGCAAGGCTGTTTTTGCATCCCCTTCTATCATTGGCAAAGTGAAAATGCTGAAAAAATTGGGATCAACAAATGCGAATTGTTCATCTTTAAAAGACTTGTTGTTATATGTAATTTTTGAGGAACTAAAATCTTGCAGTCTTGTTGCATCCTGCACTTGAGGGAAATCTTTTTTCAAAGTTTGTGCAACAGGAGGCATAACAACACTCTCATTTATTTTGCCACCATTATTATTTGCCTGAAAAATTATACGGGCTATATTATCTGCGTTTGTATTGAATTTATCGTAACTCAATTCTTCAAACAAATTTGAAAAACTTTTAGCTTCCTGTATGATTGCTACCGTTGTGACAACCTTCTCCATTATGATCGTTTTCTCCAGGTGTTTGGGAAGGTGTCTGCGCCGGTGTATTGGTAACTTTTACTTTAGCGGCAGAAGCGCTTACCGGGGACTTTACATCTTTTGAACAACTCAAAATTGCAGTTGATAAAATAGCGCAAACAAGGCATTGTGTAAAGAACTTTTTCATAGTAGCAAGTTTGATGTAAAGTTTACAAAAAATATTTCAATTTTTCAAGTCCCCTTTTAAGAAATGCTCTTAAAAAGATGCCCGTAAACTACAAGCTACTATTGAACTATAAACATTTTAAATAATTGAAAGCCGAGCGCCAGCAGTGAGCCTAATTTAATAATTTCTGCACCGATGAAATAGATATGTAAAGAGGAACCTGCAACGGATTTCCCGCTGATAACAATGTTAGCTCTTGCATCTAAAGCGGGTAATAACCATATTGTTTGTAAAAGGAGCAAACCAACGGCAATTGCAAACAAAACAATGCCGGAAGTATTTAAGGGAACAGGATTGAAAAAATAACTTATTAAAAGTATGGATGCAAAAAGCCATTCCATTTTATTCAATGCGCCGAATATTAACCGGCCGATACTTAAGCCAACAGGCAATGTAACACCAGTTGCACGAAACTTAAGCCACGATTCCATAAAACTAATGGCAACAACACACCCTGCCCACACTAATACAGAAAGCAGCATAATATATTGCGTCATCATTATATAAGGGTTTTGAATTTTTGATTGCGATAATGTTCGATTTTCATTTCAAACATCTGTGCCATTTTATTTGCACGCCATAACGCTTCATCTGCTTTCTCGCCGCTGAATAATTCATCCAACGTCTCCATAAATAACTTTAACCATAGTTGAAAGTGCGAATGATCAACCGGCAATTTTGCATGAGGAGGAAACGGACTGCCGAAATAAGTATGATCGCCTAATAAAACCGTTTGACAAAAGGTGTACATTTTATCCAAATGCTCAGGCCAGCGATCCTGTATCTGTGCATTGAAAATGGGTGCTAAAACAGCATCTTTACGCACCTTATCGTAAAATGTATTCACCAGTAATTTTATATCATCGAGGTTTTGTATGTCTTGTTTCAGGTTCATTCTTTAAATATTGTATATTGAAATTTTATTGTTTCAGAAATGCGAGTTTAGTTTCAAGCTGCTCCTGCAGTTCGCACACTTTTGCATTTTTCAGCATGTCGTAAATATCCTGCTGCACTATTTTAAATTGGTGATGCAGAGGGCATGGCTTTTTTTCAGAACAAGCGTTAAGGCCTAATGCACAACCGTGAAAAAGTTTATCGCCATCAATCACTTTTACTATTTCATATAAAGAGCATTGATGAGAATCTTCATCTAAATAAAATCCACCGGTTGGGCCTTTTGAAGATTGGAGCAAACCATTTCTGCATAACTCCTGGAGAATTTTTGCGATAAAATATTCCGGTGCACCGATCTTCTTTGAAATTTCTTTTATGCCTGCTTTGCTCTGCTGCATTGATTTCTGTGCGATAAAAATCATCGCTCTTATGGCATACTCGCAGGTTTTTGAAAACATTCAAACATTAATTATGCTGCAAAAGTACAGGTTTAAAAAATAAAGGACAAATTAGTCCTTTACTACTGTTATCGTAAGTGAGGGAAATAGATAATCATATTAGCGGATCTAAAAGATTGATTTTTGATTAGATCTTTAAGCGTAAATGTTTCTTTTCTAAAAGACCAGTTATAAAAATTACGACGAAAGCAACTGCAAACGAACGAATGATTCCACCGATACCCTGGCTGAGAAAATAAGGATAATTGAAATTTATCAATAAAAATAAAGAATATAAAAGGTAAGGCAGCAAATAACAGGTTAATGTGCTTGTACCTGCAGGTTTAATAATTTCAAACCAGGTGCCTTTTCCTTTTATATCAGTTAAATAAATAAGAAAAGCAAAAACAGCAATGCCAATGCCGGTACAAATACCAACCCATGCCGGTGTATCATGAATTTTTGAAATGCCTGCAATTGGTCTCGTTAAAAATCCAAAAACAATAAAAACTGCAGAAAGAATAATAAACGTTGAAAAAAAACGATTACTGCTACTTTGTTTTGTTCGTGAATAGACCAAAGAAGTCACAACGCCGGCCATAATTAAACCTGCCATTGCACCATGACCTACAAAAAGCGGAATGCTTTGAATTGGCTGAAAAAAGTTACCTGGCAGATGTGTGATGATATTAAAGAATAAAAGGAAGATGAGTGCAATGATCATAGCATAAAAATCACCGTTGAAGAAAAGATAAATTAAAGAACACGTAAGATATCCCCAACCTATCAAACCCAAAATGCCCCACCATTGTGTACGCATTCCAACGATTGCGTTATTCATTTCTCCTTTATATAGAAATGCCATTGCTATTAACATAATAATTCCCGTTGCTTTTAACAGGTTTTCTTTAGTTGCAGATATGTTTTTATAGTCCAGCCAGATGAGAAAAAAAGCAAGCGTGATAATGATCTCAAAAACTGCTTTTGGCAAAAAAGCTGTATCACTATAATTTTCAAGATTTACATGAAATACACCCATCACAATTAAAGCCAGCGAACGCAGAAGAATATGAACCGCTATGTTTAATTTTTTTTCTCCTGACTTCATTCTTTTATTAAAAGCAAGCGGTATGGATAATCCTACAATAAAAAGAAACAATGGAAAAATGGTATCGGCAAAGCCCAACGCATCTTCATCAGCATGCGCATGTTTTATCCATGTTGGAATATTTGTAACACCATCCACATCATTTACGAAGATCATAAAAAACATGGTGAGCGCCCTAAAGATATCTATTGATTGCAATCGTTTTGGTAGTTGCAGCATTTTGCAGTTTTAGGTAGAATAGCAATATAAATCAAAGAATAAATAGACGGCCGTTTTATATAGGTTTTTTAAAAGATAAAAGAATCTATTATTCTTTTCTGATAAGTCTTTTCCATATTAATCTCAAAGAATTTTTAAAAATCATTTTTCTGCTGACATAGGGCTGTCACTACGCCACTCTAATTTTGATTTACTGAATTAGTTAACCATTTAAATAATCATTATGAACACTACAAAAACAGCAACACAGTTAGCAGAAGTGATCACACCTGAAGAACTGCTTGCACATTGGCAGGCACATCGTGGATTAACAAGAAGAGTGATAGAAGCTTTCCCTGAAAATGAGTTCTTCAATCATCGTATAGGAGGTATGCGCACCTTCGCAGAAATAACAGGTGAATTATTGGGAATTGCAGCGCCGGGCATTAAAGAAATTGCGACAGGAAAGCAAGCCCAATTGAATGAAGAAGTTAAAAATGCACAAACCAAAGCAGACATTTTAAAACATTGGGATGAATCAACGGAAGAAATAAATGCTTTCTGGCGCCAGATTCCGAAAGAACGTTTTCATGATCGTATAAAGGCTTTCGGACAATACGAAGGAACCGTACTTTCAACTATTTTATATTTCATCGATAACGAAATTCACCATCGCGGACAAGGTTATGTTTATCTGCGTTCTTTAGGGATAGAACCACCTGCTTTTTGGGATAGGCGGATGTAAAACCTTATATCTTTTGCAAGAAAAGCATTTCATAACTTGTCATTCTTTGTTTTCTCCGGAAAGAACTTTGTTTACGGTAAAATAAAGTTTGACAAGTTTGACTGCTGATCCGTTTTCGCAAAGCGATATATAAAGTTCAATTGATTATACTGGCCTTCGTAACAAACAAAGTTCAATAGATTTCAATGCTCTTCTGTGTCTTCACAGTGAGAAATATTTTTACGCTTTAAACTTTTCGGTTTTTTCATCAGCGGTTATATTACCCCCGCTTCTTATCTGTATCTGTATATTGCTTATCCATTCATTGCAACCTTTATTATATAAGTATTCATTTACATCATTAATTACTTTCATCACCTCATCATATTTGCCTTCTAAAACAGTTGCAAAAGGACCAACCTCGTAACTTATGCCTGACTTTTGTATAACATCTATCGCTTCATCTACCCATTCATAAGGATGTTTATCCTGAACGATCGGCACTATTTGTATAGAAGCATTAATAATAAACTGATGCATTTAAACAAAGGTTTTATTGAATGAATAAGGGAATCATTCTCTCGTAAAATCGATCGAATCAAGCACATTACCACAACCAAGCATTGCAGTATGATACTTAGGATGTTTATTGCCCAGATAAGGATTAATGATCTTATTGGTATCGCTTAGCCAAAAGCCAGGCTCACTGTCATTAAAGGCCATCGGGCAAGTCATGTGATAAACAACATCTCTATCATATTGCACTGTACGTACTAAATTATAAAGTGCATCGGAAATTGTGTTGAATGATCTTCTTTTATCTTCAATATTAGATTTAGAAACAAGTGCTTTGCTTTCATTCACCACATTATCAGAAAAACTTTTTGCTGTTAATATAACAGTGGTATCAGCTTTCAGATCTTCATAAGGAATTTTTGCAGCAGCACTTGCAAGATTTGAAGCTTCTTCATCAACCTTTACCGTATCCCAGTTAACAAGAGCATTTTTAAGCGAATAATATGTTTGTAACATATTGTCAAACGGAACATTAAAGCTGTCGCTGTTCTTACTTATAGCCAAAGGCTTTTGATGCACTTCCGCTGGCTTATCATTACCTGATTTATAAAAAAACAAAAAATAAACGGCCACTGCTATTACTACGATCATTATCAGGAAAAGTCCTTTCTTCATGATAAAAATTTTTAATCGCAAATGTAAGAAAGAATAATTTGAGGTTGCTTTATCTCCGCTTCATCTGCTGTTTCGAAAATATTTCTTGATATTTTTTTCTGCTGCTTCTTTTTTCAATTTCCTAAATACCTACCTTTAAAATCATATCTTCTTTTTGCTATATGAATAATGCACAACAACCAGCCGCAGTTGCAGAAGCTGCTGCATCATCCCAACACACAACAACCATCAGGATCAAAACAACACTTTCAGCGCCACAGCAACGCCTTTATTCCTTAGATGCTTTGCGCGGTTTTGATATGTTCTGGATCATGGGCGCAGATGCTATTTTCCATAACCTTGCAAACGCTACCGGTTCTCCTTTCTGGGGCGCTATTGCTAACCAGTTAGAGCATCCTGCCTGGAACGGTTTTCATTTTTACGATCTTATTTTTCCCTTGTTTCTGTTTATGGCCGGCGTTGCCACACCTTACTCAGTGGGCCGTGAACTGGAAAAAGGTAAAAGCCGTCAACAGCTTTTGTGGCGTGTTGTAAAAAGAGGTTTGATACTTGTTTTATTGGGCGTTATTTATAACAATGGGCTGGTTATAAAACCTATTTCTGAAATACGTTTTGCAAGTGTGCTTGGCAGAATTGGCCTTGCTTATATGTTTGCCAACATCATTTATTTATACACAAAAGAACGTGCACAAACAATCTGGTTTGGCGCCTTGTTAATTGGTTACTGGCTTATTTTAAAATTTGCTTCTGCACCAGGTTTTCCTCCCGGGGATCTAAGCATGCAAGGCAATTTTGCTTCTTACGTTGATCGTCTTTTTCTTCCGGGTAAACTTTATCTGGGCATTCACGATCCTGAAGGTTTGTTCTCTACCATTCCTGCTATTGGCACGGGTTTGCTTGGTATTATGACGGGAAATTTGTTAAAGAACAACAACCTCAGTCAGCAGAAAAAAACATTACGTATGGCAGTAGCTGGTGTTGTTTTTATAGCGCTTGCACAAATATGGAATTTGGATTTCCCTATCAATAAAAATCTCTGGACAAGTTCTTTCGTGTTACAGGTTGGCGGTATCAGTTTGTTATTGCTTTCATTGTTTTATTACATCATTGATGTTCGCGGTTACAAAAACTGGGCATTTTTCTTTCGCCTTATTGGCATGAACTCCATACTCATTTATTTATCGGGTCATTTTATCAACTGGAGTTACACAACAGAAAGCACTTTTGGCTGGCTCGGACAACTGATCGGCGATCCGTTTAATGCAGTTGTATTAGCTATTTGTCTTGTTG